>NZ_MOMO01000262.1:0-1033 GCF_009933855.1 Pseudomonas sp. SG-MS2
TTGACCTGGGTGTTGAGCTGGCCGATAGCAGACGTGGAGGTATCGCTGCCCGCGCGCACACCAACCACATATTGGCCGTCGCCGCGGACGTCAGCGCCCACCACGTCGTTGTACATCACGTTGCCATACACCACATCGCCCTTGGCCACGCTGACGAAATCGCTGCTGGCTGTCGGCACGTCGTCGACGATGGTTATGACGATGGTGCTGGTGGTCGAATTGCCCAGCGAGTCCTGCACCTGGTAGGTGAAGGTTTCGGTCACGGTATTGGCGCCGTCGTTGGCATGGGTCGGGGAGTTCGCTGGCGAGGTCAGCGTATAGGTGTAGGAGCCATCAGCATTGAGCTGAATCTGGCCGTATTGGCCTACGGCATTTCCGACCAGTGCGTACGTGAGCGCACCTACCCCGCCGCTGGCTGAGCCGACCAATGTGCCGGATGTGGTTTCCTGGCTCGAAGCCGGGTCGCTCCCCGTGACATTGCCGGCGGCCAGGTCGTTACCGTCCTTTTGCAGGTCCAGGGCTTTCTCGTGAACCGTGATGTCACGATCTTCGCAAGCCATCAACGAATTGTGCACGTTGATGGTGATGGTCGTGGTGCTTTCGTCGCCATCGGCGTCGCGAATGGTATAGACGAAGGTATCGACGGCATCCCGTGGTGAGGTGACGTTGGGGTTAGAGTGATACTCGGCGTTGCCCTGGGCATCGATGGTCAGGTAGCCGTACTGGCCGTTGACCTGGGTGTTGAGCTGGCCGATAGCAGACGTGGAGGTATCGCTGCCCGCGCGCACACCGACCACATATTGGCCGTCGCCGCGGACGTCAGCGCCCACCACGTCGTTGTACATCACATTGCCATACACCACACCGCCTTTAGCCACGGCGGCCTGATCGTCATCAGCCTGAGGTAGATCGTCGACGATATTCACATCCAGGCTGCCAGTCGCAGTGCTGCCATCGACATCCTTGGCGATCACCTGGAACACTTCGCTGATGCTGCCCTCGCCGCCGGGGTGGTTTTCGTTGTCCACCAAGG
>NZ_MOMO01000263.1:0-25876 GCF_009933855.1 Pseudomonas sp. SG-MS2
GAGACTAGAATCCACATTGGCCATGTGCAACGAAAAATGGGCGGCGGCAGTATCTTTGGGAAGTGCCCTACAGGAAAGGGGTTGAATCTGATTTTCTTCGTGGTCAGTAGCAACAGTATGTATCGCCTGAGCTCGTCACCGTCCAATCATCGTCCTGGATGGCCACAGCATCGCCGCAGCCGTGTTGCTCACCAGAATCTGTTTTCTTCTCAGTGGCTCATGAGTCTGTCGATGGCACCGGGCTTGTCATGCACGCCGAAGCGGTCAACGATGGTTGCGCTGGCTTCATTGAGGCCGAGCACTTCAACCTCAGCGCCTTCACGGCGGAACTTGATCACGACCTTATCCAGCGCTGCAACGGCGGTGATGTCCCAGAAATGCGCCTGTGTGAGATCGATGGTGACTTTGGCGAGCGCTTCCTTGAAGTCAAACACTTCGGTGAACTTGTCCGCAGAGCTGAAGAACACCTGGCCGACCACGTGGTAAGTGCGCTGCGATCGCGCTTCGTCCAGTGTGCTGTTGATGTCCAGGTAGTGCCCGACCTTGTTCGCAAAGAAGAGGGCGGCCAGCAGCACGCCTACCAGTACGCCGTAGGCCAGGTTGTGAGTGGCCACGACGACCACGACGGTGGCTATCATGACGAGGTTGGTAGAAAGCGGATGGTCTTTCAGGTTGCGCAAGGAATCCCAGCTGAAGGTGCCGATGGACACCATGATCATGACTGCGACAAGTGCCGCCATAGGGATTCTGGAGAGCCATTGGCCGAGAAATACCACCATCAGCAGCAGGAAAACACCGGCACACAGTGTCGAGAGACGGGTGCGCCCACCGGATTTCACGTTGATGATCGACTGGCCGATCATGGCGCAGCCAGCCATGCCGCCGAGCATCCCGGCAGCTATGTTGGCGATGCCTTGCCCCTTGCATTCTCGGTTCTTGTCGCTGGTGGTGTCGGTCAGGTCATCGACGATCGTTGCGGTCATCATGGACTCAAGCAGGCCTACTACGGCCAGGGCTGCTGAGTACGGGAAGATGATGCGCAGGGTTTCAACGTTCAGTGGCACCTCAGGCCAGAGAAAAATCGGCAGCGTGTCCGGCAGTTGGCCCATGTCACCCACGGTACGGATATCCAGGCCGAGATAAATGGCAATTGCGGTCAGGGTCAGGATGCACACCAGGGGGGAGGGGATCAGTTGGCCGAGCTTGGGCACATAAGGGAATAGATAGATGATGCCAAGGCCTGCTGCTGTCATGGCATAGACATGCCAGGTGACGTTGGTCAGCTCAGGTAGCTGCGCCATGAAAATCAGTATCGCCAGAGCATTCACAAAACCGGTCACCACTGAGCGCGAGACGAAGCGCATCAGGGAACCAAGCTTCAGGTAACCGGCAAGAATCTGGAGAACCCCGCATAGCAAGGTCGCAGCCAACAGGTATTGCAGCCCGTGCTCTTTCACCAGCGTGACCATCAGCAGTGCCATTGCGCCGGTTGCTGCCGAAATCATGCCGGGGCGTCCACCGACGAAGGCGATGACAGCACAGATACAAAAGGATGCGTACAGGCCAACCTTGGGGTCGACGCCGGCGATGATGGAAAACGCGATGGCTTCAGGTATCAGCGCAAGTGCGACAACGATGCCCGCGAGCACATCTGCGCGGACGTTGGAAAACCACGTTTGTCTAAGGTTTTGCAGCATAGAAAATATCCAAGGCAAAGCATCGCGCACGCCAATGCAGTGGCGTGCGAACCGATACATATTCAAATTTTGAGGATTTTTTTGCTGTGTGCTTAAGGTGAGAAACCAGGCGTACAGCAGAGTGCGCCCGCGAGCGAGGCTAGCGGAGCAGGGTGTTGCGAGGGGGCGTAGCGCTAAGGCGGCGTAGGCTGCCAGTAGATCGTCTGGAGTACAGTCATGCTGATGTTCCTGTAGCTCAAGGGAGGATGCGGGCGCAAGCATACAGTAAAACTGTAACTCTTTGCGACCCGCTGGCAGACGCCGGGTGAGCTATGCCAGGTATTGGCCCAGCCAATTATGAGTCGGTCCTGTTTCTCGGGCTCTAATCCTTCGGATGTAACAAGGTGTTGTTCAGGCCTTGCAAGTCACATCGGTCTCGCGTCCATCCCCAGCCATCCAATGATCCGCTGAAACATTGGTCCGCTTCCTGCGGCCAGATCGTCGAGGATATTGAAATGGTCCAGATCCAGTGCCAGCAGCTCCACAGGCATGCCCCGCTCGATGCAGGCTTGGGCATAGTCGATGGTCTGGCGACGGAACTCGGCTGTCTCACGAAGCCCGTAGGGCAGCATCAGAGGTGCCAGTTTCCGGGGAATGTGCAGGATCGGGCTCAGAGCCTCGGCCGACTGCCAGGTAAAATCCAGCGTCCTTGCCAGAAAGGTGTGCGGCAGCGGGCGCAGGTCATACACCCCGCTGACCGCGATGGCGCCCAAGTAGGGCTGTGCGGGCAAGCCATAGTCGCCGACCCAGTCGGTAGCCAGCAGCTCGACCACGCCATGGGCGCCTGCCGAATGGCCGACCACGACGATGCGCTCACGGTCGATGCCGAACCGTTCGGCGTTGCGCCACAGGAAGCTGAACGCCGCGCGGTGCTGGCGCACGATCTCGGCGATGGCGACCTTCGGCGCCAAGGTGTAATTCTCCACAACCGTGACCACGCCTTGCGCGGCCAGGCCCTTGGCGACGTAGCTCCACTCCTTGCTGGTGGTCGCTCGCCAGTAGCCGCCATGGACAAAGAACACCGCCGGGCGCAGCGCCTCGGTGACGCCCTGTGGCGGGAAGAACACATCGAAAGTCTCGTCCAGGGTCGGGCCGTAGGGCACGTCCAACTGGTTGGGCAGTTCGGCGCGCACGGCCTGGCTTTGCGCGATGAACTCCCGCACATAGCCGTCGAAATCCGTCACCGAGGCCTCGATGTCGTATTGCTCGTCGAGTTGGGCGGTGGTGGTGAAGTCGTTGTAAAGAAAGGTTGTCATGCAGGCATGCTCCAGGCACGAACTCTCGAAGGCCAGCCCCTTGGTAAGGGGCCCGCCAGGGTCACGGAAATACCCGCTTGAGCCTGTACGCGCCGCTTTAGGCGCGTACAGGCCCTGCGCAAGATAACGCCAGCGGGCAATAGGGCAGCGTTATCACTTAGAAAATAGAAAAGGGCATTCTGAGAATAACCCTCAGCTCATCAAAGTTACCCTCGGCCTGGTGGCTGCTTGCGCGGTGCCACGCGTAGCCTGCAAGAATACTTCCACCCTTTAATTCGCCAGATTGAAATGTGTAACTCCCTAAAAGGCCGGTTTCGTTATGGCGTTCGTTGTCCTGAAGCAGCGAAGCCGTGTAAACCCCCTTTGGGCCCCCGTCATAGCCCGTTCCATCAATACCCCAGCCCCGGGTGTGCCAGAGTATGCTTTTAAATCCAGGAACGCCGTAAGCAGCCCAGTCATTTATATATTTGACCTGAAAGGAGGTTTCGTTCGGGCCGTTAAAGTAAGAAACCATGGTGTTCGGTAGCTCAATGGCATTTGACTCTTTCGCGAAGTCAAAGAATTCATCACCCACAATTTTCTGAAGGCCGAATTCCACTGAGTGGTTCTTGAAGCGCGGGGTGATGGCCAGACCAAATGCCTGCTGATCGATATGGCCAGCTTCTTCCTTTCCGCTTGATTTCGTATTGTACATCGATAGCTTCACCGATGTGGTGAGCCCTTTCGATTGGAATGTCTGTGCCAGGCCAAAATATTGCCTGTCCCAAATATCCTGAATGCGCGAAATATAAACACTGGTTTTCAAGCCGTTCGCGCTAGTGTGGTCCCCGCCAAAATAAGCGGTCCAATCACTGGTGACCGGGCGCATGGCGTATTGCAGTCCGATGTCTTCGGTGCCTGCAGCATAACGTGGCGCCATTTTTGAGAAGTAACCAGACTTTAACACCAGGCCATCAAAGGATGAGCTTTCAACCGACAGCCCGTCGAAAGAGGCAGGAACAGTACGAGTATCCGAAAAATTCATGACAGGCGTGGCCACCTGATGACGGCCGATTTTTACGTCGGTCTCGGCGGCTCGCAACTTGACTGCGGCAACGCCCAAGCGACTCCATGTAGGTTGTACATCGCCATCGCTGTTCACCAGCATTCTGTTACTACCCCCCGCAGCGTCACCCGTGTCGCGTTCTAACGCGACGACAGAATAGGCAGCAAGGTCCAGTCCTACCCCCACGGGCCACGAGGTGTAGCCGGACTCGAATCCCAATTTGAAACCTTGCTGCCAGGCCACTCGGTCATGCGAAACCTGCGGGCCTTCGTCCGTTTTATACCGATATACGGTGTTGCGTCTCCCGATTTCCTTGGAATACCACTGGCGGGTATCAAGTGTAAGAGAGCTTCCCTCGAAGAAACCGCTTTTCGCCTCGGCCAGTGCTTCAAAGCAACAAACCACTCCAGGTAAAAAGCATGACATGGCGACCACGTTTTTTATGCGGACAGACATAGAGGTAGCCCTCGATTGTTATTATTTGGAAAGGCAGGGTAGGTGGTTATCCCGGCGTGCGATTGCGCCGGGCTAATACTTTTTTTATTGGGCGAGTTCGGTCGTGTATTCGATGATCTTTTTTGTCACTTCGTCATTGGATGTGTCTACGGGCACAAAATGATTGGAAGAACACAGGGCATCATACTTCGAGTTGGCTCCAGCGGCGGTGGCACGCTTCACGTAATCAAGAACGGACGGAAAACGGTCGCTTTGGTTTGTAATGAAAACCTGCGGTACCTTTATGATTGGCATCTGGGTGGGCGATACTTCCTGAAGTCGCGCCTGCAATTCCTTTCCCTGAACGTGGCCTAGCACTTTCGGCTGTATGTCTTTGCCGCGAGGGAGTTGAGCATGCCATGCCAGGTCAACAACCCCGTCCAGCACCAGCACGCCGCTGATCGACAAAGGGTTTTTCACATAGAGCTCAGAGTCCGCCTTTAACAGATTTCGCCCAGCCAACCATAAAGCGTAATGCCCCCCCGAAGAATGGCCGAGTGTCACGGTTCTTCTGAGATCCAAGGGGTATTTTTTGGCCAGTTCGCGTAAATGATCAGCAGCCCCCGCAACGGATTTGAAGGAGTTGGGCCATTCGCCATAGCTGCCTACCCGGCTGTATTCGATGTTCCACGTTGCAAAACCCGCCTTGGTCAGCATATCAGCGACTGGCGCCATGTAATCCAGGCCTACATCAGCGCTCCAACGCCCGCCATGGACGACAATCACCACGGGGAAGGGCCCTTCGCCCTGCGGCAAACGAAGGTCCCCAAAGTTGTCCAAGCCTTTTCCATAAAACTCACGGTGGACGTCACCCATCACCGCAGGTGCACGCTTTACCGTATCTTGGAACAGCGACCATTCCTCCTGCGGGGCAGGTACAGGCAGTGGGCTTTTACAAACAATATTATGTTCGGCCGCACTGATATTCATGGCGACAGAAGCCAGCAACAAAGAAATAGCGGTCTTGTTAATCATTATAAGCCTTTCCTGTCATGCACATTGATGTTCACAAGTTCATTGAATTTTTGCCAAGTGGCAGTGTTCATCCTTGATTGAGCAAATCCAGGGCGACATCGACGATCATGTCTTCCTGGCCACCGATCATGCGGCGCTTGCCCAGTTCAACCAGAATGTCGAAAGTCGACAGGCCGTATTTGGCCGCGGCCGCCTCGGCATGGCGCAGGAAACTTGAATAGACCCCTGCATAACCCAAGGCCAGCGTTTCCCGGTCTACCCGCACCACCCGTTCCTGCAGGGGGCGGACAATGTCTTCGGCGGCATCGATCAGCTTTTTCACGTCGCAGCCGTGGTTCAGGCCCATGCGCTCGGCGGCGGCTGCGAATACCTCGAGCGGTGCGTTGCCGGCCCCGGCGCCCATGCCGGTCAGGCTGGCATCGACGCGATCGCAGCCGTGCTCCAGGGCGACCAGGCTGTTGGCCACGCCCAGGCTGAGGTTGTGGTGGGCGTGCATGCCGGTCTGCGTCGCTGGGTCAAGCACGTCCTTCAAGGCCTTGAAGCGCTCGGCGATGTCCCACATGTTCATCGCGCCACCGGAATCCACAACGTAGATGCATTGTGCACCGTAGCTTTCCATCATTTTGCCCTGCCTGGCGAGGCCAGCCGGGGTCTGCATGTGGCTCATCATCAAGAAGCCCACGGTGTCCATGCCCAGGGACCGGGCGTATTCGATGTGTTGGCGCGAGACATCGGCCTCGGTGCAGTGGGTGGCCACGCGCACGATCCGCGCGCCAGCATCGTAGGCGGCCTTGAGGTCGTGCACAGTGCCAATGCCCGGCAGCAGCAACGTGGCGATACGGGCGCGCTGCACCACTGCGGCTACCGCGGCGATCCACTCAAGGTCGGTATGGGCACCAAAGCCGTAATTGAAGCTCGAACCCTGCAGGCCATCGCCATGGGCGACCTCAATGCTGTCGACGCCGGCTTGGTCCAGGGCCTGAGCGATGCACGCGACCTGTTCCAGGCTGTAGCGGTGACGCACGGCATGCATACCGTCGCGCAGGGTGACGTCTGAGATATGGATCTTTTTGTTCGTGTCGATCATCTTCACAACCCCTGATCAGTGAACTGCGCCTGGGCGATACGTTCAGCGACGGTCAGCGCCGCGCTGGTCATGATGTCCAGATTGCCGGCGTAGGCCGGCAGGTAGTGCCCGGCACCTTCCACTTCGAGATACACCGCGACTTTGATGCCGGTGCTCCAGCCAAGGCCAGGGATGTTCTGCCGGTTGTTCTCGGTGAAGTGCTCGAACTGGACGTGTTGTTTGAGGCGGTAACCCGGCACGTAGCGGTTAACCTCGGCCACGCGCTGCTCGACCGCGTCGACGATGGCTTGGGTGTCGGCGTCCAGTGGCACGAAGCAATACACCGTGTCGCGCATGATCAATGGCGGCTCGGCCGGGTTGAGTACGATGATCGCCTTGCCGCGCGCCGCGCCGCCGACCTCGACGATGGCGCGTGAGGTGGTCTCGGTGAATTCGTCGATGTTGGCACGGGTGCCGGGGCCGGCCGACTTACTGGAGATTGCCGCGACGATCTCGGCGTAATGCACCGGCGCCACGCCCGCCACCGCATGCACGATCGGGATGGTCGCCTGGCCGCCGCAGGTGACCATGTTCAGGTTCGGCTCGTGGGCATGCTCGGCGAAGTTCACCACCGGGACGACATACGGGCCGACGGCTGCAGGGGTGAGGTCGATGATGCGTACCCCATGGGCACGCAGCTTGCTGTCATGCACCTTGTGCGCCCCAGCGGAGGTGGCATCGAAGGCGATGCGGATTTCCTTGAAATTGGGCAGCGCGAGCAGCCCGTCGATCCCGCCTGCGGTGGTGGGTACACCGAGGCGCTCAGCGCGGGCCAAACCGTCTGATGCCGGGTCGATACCCACCATGGCTCCCACCTCAAGCGTATCGGAGCAGCGAAGGATCTTGATCATCAGGTCGGTGCCAATGTTGCCAGAGCCGATGATCGCTACCGGTATGCGAGTAGATGACATCTGTTCTTCTCCTTTGCAGTGCAGACAACCGTATCGGGTGATATCTGCACATCTACGAGTTGGTTCAGCGCAGCGGCTTGTAGGCCACAGCCTTGATTTCGATGACCAGATGCGGATGCGGCAGCTGGTGCACGGCGACGGTGGTGCGGGTCGGTCCGTCGGCATCGAAAAACTGCCCGTACACTTGGTTGTATTGGGAGAAGTCGTTCATGTTGACCAGATAGCTGCACACTTCCACTACGTCCTCCAGGTCGGCACCGACACTGCACAGGATGTCGCGGATGTTGTTCAGCACCTCGCGGGTCTGTGCTTCGATGCATGGGCGTATGCGCCCAGAGGCGTCCGGCTCTGCACCGGCGATGCTGTTGTCCGGGCGCCGCGAGCTGGTGCCAGAGACGAACAGGAAGTCACCGGCACGCTTGACGTGGGGGAAGGCCCCAAGCGGTGTGGCTTTGCCGTCTACTACCCGGGCGTGGGTCTGCGATTTGTCGCTCATGGCTTATTCCTCGCGCAGCGTTTCAAACGCTACGCTTCCCAAGTCCTGAAATTCGCAGCGCACCGCTACGCCTGGGCGAAGCGCCACGGCCGCCGTCGCCGCACCGGCCAGTACCAGGCTGCCGGGCTCGAGCGCCTCGCCTTGTTGCGCCGCCAGGCGCGCTGCTGCTACCAGTGCGCGTACAGGCGCGCCGAGGATCGCCGCCGTGCTGCCCATCTCCACCGCGCGGCCATCGAAACTCATCACAAGCCCCAGGTTGCCCAGGTCAGTGTCCGGGCGCTGCCAGCCGCCGACCACGAAGCCGGACGATGAGGCGTTGTCGGCCACCACGGCGGGCAGCGAGAACTTGAAGTTGCAATAGCGCGAGTCGATCACCTCCAGTGCCGGCGCCACCGCTTCCACAGCGGCCAGGGCCTGCAGCGGCGTAACGTGCCCTTCAAGGCGCTTGCCCAGCAAGAAACACACCTCTGGTTCGACGCGCGGGTGCACGTAGCGAGACAGGTCGATGCTGCCCCCTTCCTCGATCCACATATCTGAGGTCAGCCGCCCCCAGATCAGGTCGGACACGCCCATCTGCGCCATCTTGGCGCGGCTGGTAAAGCCCATTTTGACGCCCACCTGGCGCGCCCCACGGGCCAGGCGCTTCTCGATCAGCAGGCGTTGAACCGCATAAGCCTCTTCCAGGGTCACGGTATCTTCGCCGCCTAATTGCAACGTGGCCTGGGCGTACAGGGCGGCATCGTCGAGGCGCTTGGCAATACGTTCAATTTTCATGCAGATCACCTCAGCTAGCGGAATCGAAACAGGCCCGGACACTGCCCAAACCTTGGATACGTGCCTCGAAAACATCACCGGGCGCAACGCTTACCATTGGCCCCAATGCACCGCTGAGCACCACGTCGCCGGCCCGCAGCGGGGTGCCCGCCTCGACCAGGGTACGGGCCAGCCAGAGTGCAGCATTGAGCGGGTGGCCAAGGCACGCGGCCCCTACGCCGAATGAAACCGGCTCGCCTCGGCGCTCCATGACCATGCCGGCCAGGCGCAGGTCCAGCTCACCGAGCTTCACTGGCCGCTGGCCGAGCACGTACAGCCCTGCCGAGGCGTTATCGGCGATGGTGTCGAGGATGCTGATGTTCCAGTCGGCGATGCGGCTGCCGACCACTTCTATGGCCGGCAACACATAGGCGGTAGCCGCCAGCAGGTCGCTGAGCACGATCTGCTCGCGGTCCAGGTCGTGTTCCAGTACCAGCGCCACCTCAGCCTCACATTTGGCCTGCATGAGGCGGGGCCAGGCGATCGTCTCGCCGTCGCTGATTTCCATGCTATCGAGCAGTGTGCCGAAGTCAGGCTGATTCACACCCAGCTGCTGCTGCACCGAGTGCGAGGTCAGACCGATCTTGCGCCCGGTGATACGTCGCCCGGCACTCACCTGGCGTTGGGTATTGAGCTGCTGCACCTTGTAGGCGTCGGCGATGGCATCAAGCTGATCGCGCACCGGCGACACCGGTTTACCACTTCTTGCCGCTTGGTCGAGCAGGTCGGCCACCTGTTGATGTCGTTCGGTCATTGTTCGCTCTCCTGGTCAATGCGCACGCAGACGTTGGTCAGTTCCGAATAGAAATTCAGCGAATGCATGCCGCCCTCGCGGCCGATACCGGACAAGCCGGCGCCACCGAACGGCGTGCGCAGGTCGCGCAGGAACCAGGTGTTCACCCAGCTGATGCCCACCCGCATGGCTTCGCTGATGCGGTGCGCGCGGCTCAGGTTGCTGGTCCATACCGTCGCGGCCAGGCCGTAGCGGGTGTCGTTGGCGCGGGCGATGACTTCGCGCTCGCTGTCGAACGGGGAAATGTGGCAGATGGGTCCGAAGATCTCCTCGCGCACGCAGCGCGCATCATCCGGCAGGCCCGTAATTACCGTCGGTTCGACCCATGCGCCGTTGTCGCGCGCGTCACCAAAGCGTGGCACGCCGCCACCGGCAATGAAGGTTGCGCCTTCCTGGCGGGCCAGTTCGAAGTAGCTCAGCACCTTGTCGCGGTGTTTGGACGAGATCAGCGGCCCCATCTGGGTCGCGGCTTCGTGAGGCCAGTCAACCTTCATTGTCTTGATGCGCTCTGCAAGGGCAGTGCAGAAGCGCTCGAACAGCGGGCGTTCGACATACACCCGCTCCGAGCACAGGCAGACCTGCCCGCTGTTGAGGAACAGCGCGCGCATCATGCCGTCGATCATCTTGTCGAAGTCGCAGTCGGCGAAGATGATCGCCGCGTTCTTGCCACCGAGCTCGAACGACACCGGCTTAACCCCTTCGGCGGCGGCGCGCATGATGGTGGTGCCGGTACGCGATTCGCCGGTGAAGGTGATGGCGCTGATGTCCGGATGGCGCGAAATGAATTCGCCCGCCGAATTCGGGCCGAAGCCATGTACCAGGTTGAACACGCCATCCGGTACGCCGGCGGCTTGCATCACCTCGGCCAGTAGTGTTGCGGTGCCAGGGGTGTCTTCCGAAGGTTTGACCACCACGGCGTTGCCACAGGCCAGTGCGGGCGCAACCTTCCACGTCAGCAACAGCAGCGGCAGGTTCCAGGGCGAGATCACCCCGACCACACCCAAGGGCTTGCGGGCTGCGTAGTTGAGCGCGTAGGCGCCATCTGGCAGGTCCAGGCGATGGCTGTCCAGCGATGCGGTAGCGAGTATGTCTGCGAAGGTGCGGAAGTTGGCGATGCCACGCGGCACGTCGATCACGGAGGCCATGGACAACGGCTTGCCAGTGTCGGCCATCTCGGCGGCAAGGAAGTCCGCCTGGCGGCGTTCCATTTCGTCCGCAATTTTGCGCAGCACGGCCACACGGTCGGCCGCAGTGGTACGGCCCCAGGCGCCGGCAACGGCACGATGCCCGGCTTTGACCGCTTCGTCCACAAGGTCCCCGTCAGCCTCATGGACCAGGGCTACCAGGGAGCCGTCGACCGGGCTGATATCTTCGAAGGTATTTGGGCTCTCGACCCAACGACCATTTACGTAATTGCGATAGTGTTTCATGACTGACCTCGATGACTCGGCTGACAGCGAGCTGTGGCGGGCTCGCGTGATTGCTGCAGGCCTGGCCCGGCGAATCGCGGGCGCAGGCAAGCGCTGCTTGCGTTGCTCGGGCAACGCAAACG
This sequence comes from Pseudomonas sp. SG-MS2, assembly GCF_009933855.1. Lineage (NCBI taxonomy): Bacteria > Pseudomonadati > Pseudomonadota > Gammaproteobacteria > Pseudomonadales > Pseudomonadaceae > Pseudomonas > Pseudomonas sp. SG-MS2. The sequence continues at coordinate 11,199 of NZ_MOMO01000263.1, forward strand.
GTCCTGGGTGAATGGTTCGATCAGTACGCTTGACGGCCGTGGCTACCGCCGGGTCGGCGCACTTGGCAGGGCAGCGCTAGCGGCTGCGCTGCTGCATACAAGTCAACAGGGGTAAAACTCCACCACGGCGGCACCACTGCCATACAACGCGCCGTAGTGATGAACCTTGGCTCCCTGGAAGCGCCCGCCTAGCGCACCGAGCAGCCAATGGAAATGCTTGAAGCCCATATCGACTCGGGCCTGTGCAGCGTAGGTGGGCAGCGCCTCCCGCAGCCCATCGACGTCACCGGTCTCAATCAGCGCCAGCACCTGACGATTCCAGGCATCTTCCTCGGTGTGTACGATGCGGTCGTCGCAGGGTTCGATTGGCTTGGTGAACAGGCTGCCGGACAAGCCGCCAACCCCGATCACTGCCACACGCTTGTCCTGCTCGGCAGCGCAGGCCACGGCGATCGCCGCCAGTTTTTCGGTGGCTTGGGCGTTGTCATAGAGATTGTTGGACGCCACCACCAGTGGCAGCCCTTCAGTGCCCACACCCAGTGCGGTGCTAGCGACGATCGTGCCAGTGTCAATCGGGAAGCCTTGGTAGTCAGCGCCACGGGCATTCACGCCTTGGGCACGGCATGCTTCGATGCAGGCGTTGGCCAGCGTCACATCGCTGTAAAGGTCATAGGGCAGCTCACCGAATTCGTGCCAGTTTTCGTCGACGTGAATGTCTTGGCTGCGTCGACGGGTCAGCCAGATTTCATCCAGCACTGCGAACCACTGGGTGGAGTAGACAAGCACCACGTCCGGCTCAGAGGCCTTCAACGCGACGCCTGCCTGTTGCATTGCACGCTGAAAACGCTGCCAGTTGGGCACGTCGGGGCACAGCTGGGGCAGTGGGCTGCCAGGAACCAGGAAGGCCGATACAACAGTCATGGTCGTTTCACCTGAGAAATAAGACGGGATTGAAGCGTTCAGATGGCTTGGGTCGCGGCACGAGCGAGGCCGGCCTTGACGAGGTTCCACTCCATCACCGCGTTGCCGGTGCCGATCACCGTCCCGTAGCCGTGCAGTTGCGCCGCCAATTCCGGGTACTGCATGGCTGCGTGCATCCAGGTGAACGCGCCGGACTTCAGTTCGGCGAAGGCCTCGTCAATGAACTGCGGCAGCAGGCGGAACACTTCTTTCATCTCCCCGCGGCGCATGAGGTCAATCATGCGCATGTCCCACTGGTAACCCAGCTGGCTCTGCGGATGCTCCTTGGTCATGTCTTCCGGTGGCTCTGGCTCTTGGTGGAAGTGCCAATGCGACAGGGTATTGGAGGCCAGCAGCACCGCACGTTTGCCAGACTTGATGATTGCTTCGCGAGTGGCCTTGCCCAGTAGATCCATCTCCACCTGGCCTTCTTCCATGCTCAGGTAATACGGCGTGTTGTTGGCCGAAACCGATACCACCGGGATGTCCCACTGCGGGCGGATCATGTGCAGCGTGGTGATAGTGCCGTAGTCGACGCGAAATCGAGGGTTGCGCATCATCTTGGTCTGCAGGCCCACCTTGCGTCCTTCTTCGCAGCAAGCCTCGGCCAGTTCCACATCGAACTTTATCGAGTAGTCGAAGCGGAACAGGTTGGGGAATATGGGGTCGACCGAGCGGCCGGCCAGGTGCTCGACCCCAATGAAGTGGTGTCCCACAGAGGTAATCCAGTGTGGCGAATGCACCAACAGCACATCCGGCTTGAGCGCCTCGACACTCGCGCGCGCCCGTTCGTAGGCCCAGCGCAATTGTTCCCAGCCACCCTTGGCACGCGGCTCGTTCTGCACAGGGTTCTCTGCATAGAGGATATGGGGTGGGTGGGGGGCCAGAAACCCGCTGATAATTTCACCGTTTGCCATGTGGCTTCTCCTGGTTTTATTGTTTGTATCAGGGCAGTGAAGGATCGACCGCGAATTGGAATTCCATCTCGACCAGCGCACCCAGCGGAAGCGCCGTTACCCCTACACTGGTACGTGCAGGAGGGGTCGCACCCTGGAAGAACGCCTCCCAGTGCTGATTGATCAGGCCGAATTGGCCAAAGTCGGCGCAGTAGATCCGCGCCAGCATCAATTGCTCCAGGGCTATTCCCAATTCATCGCACAGGCCTTTGAGGTTGGCCAGGATCTGCCTAACTTCTGCGGCCATGCCGCCTACCACCAGGCCGCCATGGGCTGGGTCGAGCCCAACCATGCCAGAAACGTGGATGAAGCCACCTGCCGATACCACGGGGCTGTAAGCAAAATGCGGTGCGGGTAGCGTCCGGCTGATCAGGGGGGTCCACGCGCTATGTGTTGCCGCAGAGGTCGAGGAAGACATTTTTTGTTCTCTTTAAGTACGTATACGTCCTAAACGAGATAAATCCTATGGCTGGAAAGAGATGCTGTCAATCGATTTGTAGGACAATTCCCCGGCTAAAATCGTACGTGCACTGGCATTTTACTCAGACTTGAATCCTCCTGGCGAAGCGCCAATACTTAACTGGCTGATTTGCCAGACAAATAGTACGTGCACGTACACAGTCATCGATCCCAAGGATCGCAACCCGCAAGGAATGACCGGACAACCAATGCCGCCCATACGCACGCCTTCTCCCGCAAAACTCTCCCCGCAAAGCCAGGCGCTTGTCGATCAATTTCACCTTGAAGACATCGTTTCCCACCTGCTGAGGCGGGCTCACTTCATGGCGGAGGAACGGTTCAACACAGCGTTCGCCGGAGAGTCGATCACCCCCAGACAGAAAGCCGCATTGATTGTGGTGTCGCAGCACCCTGGCCTGACCCAGAACGCACTGGCCGGCCATTTGTTCATGGATCGCAACACTGTTGCTGAAATGGTCAAGAGGCTGTGCGCCAGCGGCATGCTGGTGCGCACCAGCGCCAAGAGCGACCAGCGTGCGTACCAGTTGTATTTGGGCAATGAAGGCGCTGAACTGCTGGAGCGCGTACTGCCGCGTGATGCCGAAGTGGAAAGGAAATTGCTGGAACGGTTGCCTGATGAATACCGGCCGCTGTTCCTGAAGTGCCTGAAGCTGATTGTCTCGCCTGAGGAGGCGTGAGCCGCCCCAGGTTCACCTAGTACCTGAGGTGCCTTGCAACCTCTGGGGCGGCCTTGGAGACCGCTACGGCAATCGCTCTACGCCCGTCGCCAGCCAGAGGGTGGTGAACAATCGGATCGAAATGGCATGGAATCCGCAACAGCCTCAGGACCCCAGCTTGCCCAGAATCTTCTCACGACAAACGCTGAGCACTTCATCAGCCAGTGGAGAGTCGTCCGGGCAGGCGCGAGACAGAACCAAGGCGCCGAGGGCATGTGCGAAGGTATCGATGATTTCAGCACGGCTTGCGCCAGGCTCTTCATTTTTGCCTTGTAAAACCTCCAGCAATTCTTCGATCCCAGCGCCATAAGCAGCTTTGATCTCATTGGGCTGGCGTGCAGCGTCTGCGCCCAGCGCCGCTAGCGTGCAGCCATTGCCTTTCTCATCGCGGTGCTCGCGGGACAGGTAGAAATTGACGAAGTCGGCCAGTTGGATGCCCTGCATCTGCTCGACCGTCTTGTTGATCCCGCAAGTAGCTGCTTCGCCCATCAAATCTGCCTTGGACTTGAAGTGCTTGTAAAACCCGCCATGGGTGAAGCCGGCGGCAGCCATGAGGTCTGCAACACCGACGCCGTCATAGCCGCGCTCGCGAAACAGCCTGGAAGACGTTTCCACGATATGCGCTCGGTTAGCTTGTGCCTGGGCCTTTGTGACCTTCATTTCGTTGCTCTCTCTGCTATCAAGCCAACCAATAGCATACATTGATGATGTTCATCATCAAAGGCGTTGACGGTTTCGATTACGATCATCATCATTAGGTCGTATCTTCCACTGAAAGAGCAAACCGTCATGAGCCATACCCATCTCACCGTTCCGACCCGCACAGTTGAAGTAGGCGGCGACACGTTCACCTACCGCCGCTGGGGCAACCCTTCTGGTGTGCCGCTGGTCTTCATTGCCCATTTCCGTGGCGGGCTCGACCACTGGGATCCGATCATCACTGATGGTCTGGCGGCGGGGCGCGAAGTGATCCTGCTGAACGGTAGAGGTGTGGCTTCATCGTCGGGCACTCCGGCCACCACCATTGAGCAAATGGCGGATGACATTGCAGCAGCCATCAAGGCCTTGGGGCTGACCCAGGTCGACCTGCTTGGTTTCTCCATCGGTGGCTTGCAGGTTCAGGAAGTGGCACTGCGTCACCCTGGGTTGGTGCGCAAGCTTGTGCTGCTCGGCACCGGTCTGCGCGGTGGTGATCCGAGCATGGCAGAGGGTGTGAGAGAGGCCGCTTCGAACCCCGTCCCCACCATCGAAAACTTCCTGTTCCTCTTCTTCGGTCGCTCGGAAGCTGCCAGGAAAGCGGGCCTGGCGTTCTGGGAACGGCGCAACCAGCGTGCCGATCAGGACACCCCAAGCTCGGTTGAGGTGGCAATGGCTCAGGGCGCTGCATTTGCAGCCTATGTCCAGTCGGCACAGGGTGAGAACCGCTTTTCTTACCTCAACGAAATCAGGCAGCCTACCTTGGTGGTCAATGGCGTCGACGACGTCATGATCCCTTCGATCAATTCGTGGCACCTGGTACAGAACATTCCAGATGCCCAGTTGCTGATCTACCCTGACTCCGGTCACGCCGCGCACTTCCAGTTCCCTGAGCGCTTCCTGAAACACGCCCTTCAGTTCCTGGAAGAGTAAGGCAGCGCCTTGCCCGATGACCCAGCCCATCGGGCACGTCTATATTTTTGGAATTTTAAGAACATGAAAGCGTTTCTGATCGATCGCTACGGCAAAGACGTCGTTGGTGATATCACTGAAGTTCCAGAGCCCCGGGTGGATGATTTCGACGTTCTGGTTGAGGTTCATGCCGCAAGCGTGAACGTCCTCGATATCAAAATCAGGAGGGGCGAGTTCAAGCTGGTCCTGCCGTTCAAGATGCCTCTGATCCTGGGTAACGATGTTGCTGGCACTGTGAAACGTGTCGGAGGGAAAGTCAGTCGTTTCCGGGTAGGGGACGAAGTCTACGCACGGGTAGACCAGGCGCGTATGGGTGGCTTCGCCGAGTTCGTGGCGGTCAGCGAATCTGCTGTTTCACTCAAGCCTGCCAACCTGAACATGGAAGAAGCGGCCTCGCTGCCATTGGTGGCTCTCACGGCCTGGCAGGCGTTGGCGGAAATGGCCAAGGTCCAACCGGGCCAGAAGGTTCTGATCCAGGCCGGCTCCGGTGGCGTCGGTAGCATCGCCATTCAGGTCGCCAAGCACCTGGGAGCATTCGTTGCCACAACCACGAGTACCGGCAACGTGTCGTGGGTCAAGGCGCTGGGTGCGGACGTGGTGATCGATTACAAGACGCAGCGCTTCGAGTCGCAGCTGAGTGATTACGATGTCGTGCTCAGCGGACTGGGCGGTGACGTTCTCGAAAAATCTCTCCATGTATTGAAGCCGGGTGGTCAGTTGATTTCCATCTCAGGCCCACCCACCCCCGAGTTCGCAGAACAGCTTCGCCTTTCCTGGCTGTTCAGGCAGGTCGTTCGCTTGATCAGCCGAGGGATCAGGAAAAAATCGGAGCACAAGGGCGTCAACTACAAGTTTCTGTTCATGAGGGCGAGTGGTGCGCAACTGGCTGAGCTGGCCAGGCTGGTTGAAGCCGGGGTCATCAAGCCCGTGATGGATCGCGCCTTCGCGTTGGGCTCGACAGCTGATGCACTGGCATACGTGGCCGAAGGTAGAGCCAAAGGTAAGGTCGTGGTGAAGGTGAAGTGATCACCTGAGCACAAAGGTCAGTGACAGCGGCGTGCGACAGCCAGGTGTACGGCTATATTGCGATTTTCCTGGTTTCGGCTAACTTATACAAAAACCTGTACAAAGATGAGAGGTTGTACATGTATTGTAAGTGGCCCCTGACGCTGTACTTCGATGGCGCTTGTCCCTTGTGCGCCAGGGAGATAGCGTTCCTGCGCAGGAAATCGACCGAGGCAAAGCTCATTCTGGTTGACATCAGTGCTGATGATTTCGATGCAGAGGCATTGAGCTTGTCGGTTGAGCAACTGAGGTCATGCCTGCATGCAAGGTTCGCGAACGGGCACTGGGTCACAGGCTTGGACGCCACCTTGTGGAGTTGGCGGGCTGCCGATGTGGGAGGGTGGGTCGCGCCACTGTCCTGGCGCCCGTTACGCCCCCTGTTTTCAGTTTTCTACAGGCTGTTCTGCCGGTTGAGGCCACACTTGGCCTGGCTACCACATCCCGATGGCGGGCACCGCTGTAGCGGTGAGGAGTCCAAATGTCACATTCGTTAGCCGAGCACTATCATGAAATCCTTGTCGGCGTTGGTGAAAACCCGCAGCGCGAAGGGCTCCTGGAAACGCCCAAGCGTGCGGCCAAAGCGATGCAGTACTTGTGCAACGGGTATGGCCAGAATCTTCAAGAGGTCGTGAACGGCGCTTTGTTCGAGAGTGAAAACGATGAAATGATCGTCGTTCGTGACATAGAACTCTACTCGTTATGCGAACACCACATGTTGCCCTTCATTGGCAAAGCTCATGTCGCGTACCTGCCAACAGGGCGCGTATTGGGGCTTTCCAAGGTCGCGCGCGTTGTTGACATGTTTGCCCGTCGTTTACAGATACAGGAAAACCTGACGCGGCAAATTGCCTATGCCATTCAGGAAGTCACGGATGCCGCAGGGGTTGCAGTCGTGATTGAAGCCAAGCACATGTGCATGATGATGCGCGGTGTAGAGAAGCAGAACTCGGTGATGATTTCATCGGTGATGTTAGGTGAGTTTCGCGACTCCGCTTCGACTCGCCACGAATTCCTCAACCTCATTGGCCGACACAATTGACACGCGATGCTGAGCTGTCGCCAAGGGGTGTCCAAATGAGTTCAGTCACTGCTGCTTTACCTTCAAGCCGCTTTGCAGTGCTGGGTTACGGTGGCTTGCTGCCGTTTGTTGGTTTGACGCTGCTCATCGTTTTTTTTGCTGAATACCGAGGTTTTGCCTCGATCATGCTGGTCAGCTATGGCGCTGTGATATTGAGCTTCGTCGGTGCTCTGCACTGGGGTTTCGCCATGACGTTAGAGGGTTTGCTCGCCAAGCAGCGTCGCGAGCGGCTCGTGTGGAGCGTCATACCGGCCCTGATCGGTTGGGTTGGCACGCTGCTACCTGTGCCATTGGGTTGTTTGGTGTTGACCTTTGGTTTTATCGGTCATCTTTGGCAGGATCGCCAACTGGCGCAAAGTGTGCCTGGGTGGTTCATGCCGATGCGAGTCCATTTGACGGCTGTCGCAAGCCTCTGTTTGCTGCTCAGTGCACTTGTGATAGCAATGGATTTTTGAAACCAGAAGCACTCCTTGATGAGTGATTTCCAGCGCTTAGATCCAGACGTCGTTCACAGCGGTGCGCTCCCCACCTTCATGACCGGTATTCAGAACGCCTCGCGGCTCGATCATCATCAGTTTTGCTTCGCCCTGCGCCGCTGTCCTGTGCTCCACCCCACGTGGCACCACATACAACTCGCCCGGGTTCACATAAACGCAGCCCTCCGGTAAATCGATGCGCAAGGTGCCTTCGAGCACAAGAAACGCTTCGTCGGTTTCCGGGTGTGAATGCCAGATGAATTCACCTTCTATTCGCACAACCTTGAACTGGTAGTCGTTCATTTCGGCGACCACTCTCGGGCTCCACTGCTGGTCGATCAGCGAAGCTTTCTGGGCAAGGTTTACAGGGCATGTTGCAAGTTGCGGGTTGGAGTTGGACATGGCGGATCCTCATGGGTTGAAGTGGCCAGCCTATCGAACCTACACAAGGCGTTCTTGTACGATCCTGCACGTCAGCGGGCAGGTCGCAAGCGCTCCAGCCAGCGCAACGGTGGCACGCCATAGCTACGTGTGAAGTGGCGTGTCATGTGGCTCTGGTCGTGAAAGCCTGCCGCCAGGGCTGCATCAACCAAGGTGAAGCCATCGAGCATCAGCCTGCGCACAGTGTCCAGGCGCCGCAGGGTCACAAAGCGGTAGGGGCTGGTGCCGTAGAGGGCGCGAAAGTCGCGGGACAGGCTCCATTGTTCGCGGCCGCTGGCCTGCTCCAGCATCTGCAGGGTGATGCCCAGGTGGAGGTGCTCCATGATGAATGCCCTGGCGCGCTCGGCCGCGCGGTAATCCAGGCGTTTGCGGCCGCGTGGCTTACCGCCCACCGCACGCAACGCCATCGCCAGGTCGTACACGGCGTCCTGCTCCTCCAGCGTATCCAGCGGGTGGTCCAGTGCTTGCACGAAGGCTTCACTGGCGCGGTACAGACGCGGGTCGCTGGACAGCCCGCCAGCAATGAAGGGCAACGGCTCACCGCCGAGCACGTTCTGGATCAGCGCCGGGTCGATGTAGGCCATGCGGTAGCGAAAGCCCGCTTCAGTCCCGGCCATGCCGTCGTGCACCTCGTCAGGGTGCAGGACCAGCGTATTACCCGGTAGGCCGTGGCACAGCGCCCCTTTGTAGTGAAAGCTCTGCACGCCGGCGAGGGTGCGGCCGATCGAGTATGTGTCGTGACGGTGAGGGTCGTAGCCGTGGCTACCGAACCACGCTTCGATCCGTTCCACACTGCCAGGGTGAGCGCTACGGATGACCCAGTCGGGGGTGGCTGCGTGGCTTGCTTTTCGTTCCATGAATAGACGCTCTCCGACCCAACACTATGCATCCGTCTGTGGCTCTGCGCCCTGTTGCGGCTGAGCGGCTGAGCGCTGGGCGGCAAGCAGCTGCGTTCGCGATTATGCCGGTTTCTTTTTCACTTCGTTCGTGATCTGTGCTTGGTATTTTTTCTTAAGTTCTGAGCATTGTGGTGAAATTTTCTTGTCTGGGATGCAAAAATCTTCAGTTTTGCAACCGAAGCAGTTTTTTTCTTGAGTTTTGATGCGCCGCGCGGGCGGCGCTCGACCTCAAGGGTGCTGAAGAAACTGTGGCAAGCACTGCTGCGGCCCACCCCATACATCCCGCCCAACACACACAACGCCATCAAACAGCAAACGCGCCGTCCTCACCAACCCGCACCCCGTGATCACGCCACGTTCCAAGCTGATCTCCACTGTAAATTCGCCGCTAGGATGCTCCACCGCCAAACGCTGGATATCACCGCCGCACGTGCCGGCAAGCCCCTGTGCAACCGACCCTTCGATCAAACAGGCCGTGGCGACACTCACCGCGCCAAACACCCCGATGGACGCATGGCAACGGTGCGGAATGAACGAGCGGGTATTGACCGTGCCGCCGTTGCGCGGCGCCGACAGCAGGCACATCTTTGGCACATTGCGCTGGCTGACATCACCCAGGTTCATGCGTGGGCCCAGTTGCAGGCGGATGGCTTCCAGGCGCGTTTTCAGTGCACTGTCGGCATCCAGCGTTTCGCACGGCTCGTAGCCGGTCACGCCAAGGTCTTCGGCACGCAGCAGCACCACCGGCATGCCGTTGTCGATGCAGGTCACTTCCACCCCATCGACCCGGTCGCGGCTGTTGCCGGTGGGCAGCAGCGCTCCGCAACTGGCCCCGGCCACGTCGGCAAACGTCACCACCAGCGCCGCCGCCCGGCCCGGCATGCCATCGATACGGGTATCGCCGGCATACTCCACCTGGCCATCGGTGGTCGGCACCTGGGCGACGGCGAGCTGCCCGGTGTTTTCCATGAAGATGCGCACCGGTGTGCTCGCGCCGCTGGCGGCCACCAGGCCGCGCTCGATGGCGAAGGGCCCGACGCCGGCCAGGATGTTGCCGCAGTTCTGCCCGTAGTCCACCCGCGCTTCGTCCACCACCACCTGCGCGAACAGGTAGTCGACGTCGGCGTCATCGCGCTGCGAGGCGCGGATGATGGCGACTTTGCTGGTGAGCGAGTCGGCGCCGCCAATGCCGTCGATCTGCCGGGCATCGGGTGAACCCATCACCGCCAGCAGCACGCGGTCACGCAGCGGGCCAGGGGCGGGCAGGTCGTCATGCAGAAAATAGGCACCCTTGGAGGTGCCGCCACGCATCAGCAGGCAAGGTATGCGGGTCTGGCCCATGTTCAGCCTTCCAGGTCAGTGAGGTGCTCGACATAACGCAGGCCCTTGGCTGCCAGGCGCGGGCGCATCTCGTAAATGTCCAGGCCAAGCTCGCCGGCGGCCAAGCGCAGGCGTTTGCGTTCTTCCAGGTCGGCGCGTTGGGTGGCGGCTTCGAGTACCGCCTGGGCTTCGCCATGGCGCACCACCACGACGCCGTCGTCATCGGCAACCACGATGTCGCCGGCATTGACGAGCTGCCCGGCGCATAGCAGCGGCAGGTTCACCGACCCCAGCACTTCCTTCACCGTGCCTTGGGCGTTGATGGCGCGCGACCACACGGCAAAGCCCATGTCGCGCAGGGTCTGGCTGTCGCGCACGCCCGCGTCGATCACCAGGCCGCGCACGCCGCGGGCCTGCAGCGAGGTCGCCAGCAGGTCGCCGAAATAGCCATCGGTGCACGGCGAGCTGGGCGCCACCACCAGTACATCGCCCGGCCGGCACTGCTCCACGGCCACATGGAACATCCAGTTGTCGCCAGGGGCCACCAGCACGGTAACCGCGCTGCCGGCCACTGCCACACCTTGCTGGATGGGGCGCACGGCGGTATTGAGCAGCCCCTTGCGACCTTGGGCCTCATGCACCGTGGCCACGCCCAGCCGGCCCAAGGCGTCGATCAGTTCCTGCTCGACGCGCGGGATATTACGTACCACGATGCCGGCCTTGCCGATCAGCCCGCTCATGCCAGGTTCTCCGTCACCCGTGGGAACACGCTCTGCAGGCCTTCGGCGTAGACGATGTTGCGTGCGCTGGTGATGCCCACGTTACGCTTGGCCTGCACGCCGCGCTGCAGGGCCACGCGGGTGTAGTACTCCCAGAGGTGTTCCTGGCCGGCCATGCACTGGATGGCGGCATACTTTTTGTCCCACACCGGGGTGATGTCCAGGAAGGTGTCCGGGCGCCATTCGCACTGCTCGGGCTGGTGCGGCTCAAAGGCGTACACGGGCGGTGCGCCAACGATCTTCTCGCCCGGCTTGTAGCCTTCGGCCTGGGCGATGATGCGGGCTTCCTGGGCCAGGTTCATGGCCAGCGGGTGGTCGTAGTTGTAGGGGTCTTTCAACGAATGGCTGAGCACGAACTCCGGTTGTACCCGGCGATACACATCGGCCAGGCGGAACAGGGTGTCCTTGTCGGCGCGCATCGGGTAGTCGCCGATATCGAAGAATTCCACGCTGGCGCCGAGGATTTCGGCTGCTGCCATGGCTTCCTCACGGCGTGCATCCTTGACCTTGGCTTCGGTCATTTCACCCTTGCGCCACAGCTTGGCAGACTCGCCACGCTCACCGAACGACAGGCAAACCACGTGCATGGCATAGCCTTGCTCAGCGTGCAGCGCAATGGCGCCACCGGCACGCCAGACAAAGTCGGCCGAATGTGCACTGACCACCAGGGCGGCTTTTTGTGGGGTATTCATTGTTCGTAGGCTCCTGCAGTGGGGGTTGACGCAGGATGTCATCGGCCTGCGCACTGCACTAATGCGTTCACTTGCAACGGCTATGCGTTTTATTTATTGCCTGGCAAGCGGGGTAGGGGCATAGTCGCCCCAGTCACGAGCCGAGCGCCGGGGAAGCCTTATGATCGACGTCGAACTGCCCAACCTGATGCAAGTACGTGCGTTCATCCGGGTCGCCGAGTTGGGCAGCGTTTCGCGGGCAACGCAGGTGTTGTTCCGTGCTCAGTCCGTGGTCACCCGCGCCATCGCCGAGCTGGAGGCGCGGTTCGCTGTGCCGCTGTTCGAGCGCCATGCCAATGGCATGCGCCTGACCGACTATGGCGAATGCCTGCTGCCGCGTGCACAGCGGGTGCTGGCGGAACTGGACGGTGTGCCGGGGTTGCTGGGCACCGCGCAGGGCGAGCCCCTGTATCTGTTTCAGGCGCGGCGCCTGCAGGTGTTCGTGAAACTCTGTGAAACACGGCACATGCAAACCGTGGCGCGGCACTTCGGCCTTAGCCAGCCGGCCGTCAGTGCTGCGTTGAAAGTGCTCGAAGGCGGGTGCGGGCAGCCCTTGTTCGTGCGCACGTCGCGCGGCCTGCAGCCCACTGTGGCCAGCCGGGACATTCTTTTCCCCATCCGCCGGGCGCTGAACGAGTTGCGCCACATGGACAGTGACCTGAGTGCGATGCAAGGCACCCTGCGCGGGGTGGTGCATGTCGGCGCGTTGCCGTTGGGCCGCTCGCGCATTCTGCCGGAGGCCATTTTGCGTTTTACCGCCCAGCATCCACAGGTCCGGGTGGTGACCAACGAAAGCCCGTTCGACCTGCTGGCAACCGAATTGCGGGTAGGGGATGTGGACTTCGTGCTAGGCGCCTTGCGGCCTCACGACTATGCCAGCGACCTGGTGGGCGAGCCGCTCATCAACGAGGAAATGGTGCTGCTGGCCCGCCGCGGGCACCCGTTGTTGCACACACACCTGACGCTCAAGGGCGTGCACCAGGCGCGCTGGGTGTTGCCGCGGGCCGGGTCGCCGGCGCGCGGGCTGCTTGACAACTGCTTCGCCGCCGCTGGTTTGGCAGCGCCGTGGCCGGTGGTGGAAAGCGCTGATCTGGCGGTTATCCGTGGCCTGCTGGTGCGTTCAGACATGCTGGCGGCGGTGTCTGCGCACCAGTTGGCGTACGAGATTGCCAGCGGCGAGCTGCAACGCCTGCCGCTGGCACTGCCCGGTACTGCCCGCGCAATCGGCCTCATGCAGCGCAGTGGCTGCCTGCAGTCACCGGCGGCGGTCGCGCTGATGGCTTGTATCCGCCAGGTGATCACCGAGCAGGCATGAGCCCGGCAGGTGCTTTACAGCAGGCTCAGCGGGTAGCTGACGATCAGCCGGTTCTCGTCGAAACTGTTGGTGCTGCCCCAGTCCCGGCGCTGGCTTGAGTTGCGCCACTTGAGGTTAAGGGCCTTGAACGGCCCGGACTGGATCACATAGGCCAGTTCGCTTTCGCGGCCCCACTCGGTGCCGTCCTGGGTGCTGGCGTTGTGCACGTTGTCACCGTGGATATAGCGGTTCATCAGGGTCAGGCCGGGTATGCCGAGCACCACGAAGTTGAAGTCGTGGCGCACCTGCCAGGAGCGTTCCCGGGCGCTTTCGTAGCTTGAACCGAAGGCGTCGTTGGCCAGCGTGCCGCCGCTGGCGCCGTTGACCCGGAACCATTCATCATCGCCCATGACCTTCTGCAAGCCGACGTAGAACGTGTTGCCACCCAGCTTCGCCGAGAACAGGCCCGAAGCGGTGCGGTTGTCCAGTTCACCTGCCTTGGCGCCGCCGTCGTCCTTGCCCCAGAAGTAGCCCAGGTTGGCGCCCAGTACCCAGTTGCCCAGCGGCTGTTGATGCTGCACCTGGAAGTAGCGTTGCTGGTAGATGTCTTCCAGCTGGGCGTACCAGGCGCCGACCAAGGTGCGCTCCTGGTTGAAGCGGTATTCGCCACCGGCGAAATTGAAACGGTCCGAGGTGTACGCGGTGCGGGTGAACAGGCTCATGTCCTGCATGCTGGCGTCGTTGCGCGTGCTGTTCTGGCGGAACTGGCCGCCATACAGGCTCAGGCCGGCCAGCTCGTTGGAGGTGACCTGGGCGCCCTGCAAGGTTTGTGGCAGCGAGCGGCCGTCATCGGCGCGTAGGATGGGCAGGGCGGGCGACCATTCACCGACCTTTAGTTCGGTCTTGGAGACCCGCATCTTGCCCGCCAGCGCCGTGCGGCCAAAGTCGTCCGCCGGGCGCCCGTCGTCGTGAACAGGTAGCAATTGCGTGCCGGCGGTGCCCTTGCCGCCATCGAGTTTGATGCTGTAGAGCCCCAGCACGTCGACGCCGAAACCGATCACGCCGGGGGTGAACCCGGACTTGAAGTCGAGGATGAAACTTTGCGTCCATTCCTCGGCTTTGCCTTGGCTCGCCGTGCCCGTGTAGTCGCGGTTCATGTAGAAGTTACGCAGTGTCAGGGTGGCCTTGGCGTCGTCGACGAAACCTTCGGCTGCGGCTTGCAGTGGCAGGCTGGCTGCCAGTGCGAATGCGGAGGCGAGCGGGTACAGGGTAAGGCATTTCATTGTTTTTATTCTCCAGTGATAGGCAAAGCGCTGCCCGCCAGCGGCGCATCGGCGCTGGGCAGGTTGAATCAGGGAGTGGTGTGGCGGCGCGGGGCGCGCCGCCAAAGGATCAAGCGGGCTGCGTCGGTCAGCTGGACGCTTTGCCGGCGACCGAGTAGCGAACCTGCTGGTTGCGGGTCTTCATGAAGTCTTCGATGCTCTGCCCGCGCATGGCTGCGTAGATGTCCAGGTTGGACACACCCAGCACGGCGCCCAGCTTCTCCAGCACGAAGAAGATCACCCCGTAATGGATCAGCCCGCGCCAGTCGCGGCGGCGCAGCAGGTCGCTTTCCTCCTCGCTCAGGCCTGCCTCGCGGTACAGTGCTTCGGGCTCGCTCAGGAAGCGCTGGCGCCACTGCGGCTCGATCATGCGGTGCAGGAACTTGTTCAGGCGGTAGCCTTTGGCACTGCGCTCAAGGGTGTAGGGGTAGGTGCCTTCGAGCTGCTGCGCCCCCGCCAGCTGATGCTGCATGTGCTGGCGGTGACGTTCGTT
>NZ_MOMO01000264.1:0-12556 GCF_009933855.1 Pseudomonas sp. SG-MS2
GCGCGCAGGAAGTCACCCGCCGCGCCCGCGCCTTCAACGCCCTGTTCGCTTCCTGATTTCAAGAGAAGATCCCATGTCCCGTTCCGAATCCCTGTTCGCCCAAGCCCAGAAGCACATCCCAGGTGGCGTCAACTCGCCGGTCCGCGCCTTCAAGAGCGTCGGCGGCACCCCGCTGTTCTTCAAGCATGCCGAAGGCGCCTATGTCGTCGACGAAGACGACAAGCGCTATGTTGACTACGTGGGTTCGTGGGGCCCGATGATCCTCGGCCACGGCCACCCACAGGTGCTCGACGCGGTGCGCAACCAGTTGCAGCACGGCTTGTCCTACGGCGCGCCGACCGCCATGGAAACCGAGATGGCAGACCTTGTCTGCTCGCTGGTGCCGTCCATGGAAATGGTACGCATGGTCAGCTCCGGCACCGAAGCCACCATGAGCGCGATTCGCCTGGCCCGGGGTTACACCGGCCGCGACGCCATCATCAAGTTCGAAGGCTGCTACCACGGCCACTCCGACAGCTTGCTGGTCAAGGCCGGTTCCGGTTTGCTGACCCAGGGCGTGCCAAGCTCGGCAGGCGTGCCGGCGGACTTCGCCAAGCACACCCTGACCCTGCCGTTCAACGACATCGCTGCAGTCGAGAAGACCCTGGCCGAAGTCGGCCAGACCGTAGCCTGCATCATCGTCGAGCCAGTGGCCGGCAACATGAATTGCGTACCGCCAGCGCCTGGCTTCCTCGAAGGCCTGCGCGAGCAGTGCGACAAGCACGGCGTAGTGTTGATCTTCGACGAAGTGATGACGGGCTTTCGCGTCTCGCTGGGCGGCGCCCAAGGCTACTACGGCATCACGCCGGACCTGTCGACCTTCGGCAAGATCGTCGGCGGCGGCATGCCGGTCGGCTGTTTCGGCGGCAAGCGCGAGATCATGGGCTGCATCGCCCCGCTGGGCCCTGTGTATCAGGCCGGTACCCTGTCGGGTAACCCGCTGGCCATGGCCGCAGGCCTGACCACGCTGAAGCTGATCAGCCGCCCGGGCTTCCACGACGAGCTGAGCGGCTTCACCAGCCGCATGCTCGACGGCCTGCAGCAGCGCGCAGATGCCGCTGGCGTGCCGTTCGTGACAACCCAGGCAGGTGCCATGTTCGGCCTGTACTTCAGCGGCGCCGACGATATCGTCACCTTCGATGACGTGATGGCCAGCGATGCCGAGCGCTTCAAGCGCTTCTTCCACCTGATGCTCGACGGTGGCGTCTACCTGGCACCTAGCGCGTTCGAGGCCGGCTTTACCTCGATCGCACACGGTGACAAGGAGCTGCAGATCACCCTGGATGCGGCTGAGCGGGCATTTGCCGCACTGAAGTAAAGCGCGGTCAGAGCTCTTCGCCGGGTAAACCCGCGAAGAGCTCTGGCGATAAATGCCCGTCCATCACCAGTAACTTTTCCCACCGGTACATAAATTCGAGTAAAACTTTGTAAGGTTGGCGCTGCTTATCCCATAATGTGCCACCAGAGACATTGGCCGTAGCTTTGCAGAGGTAAGTCGATCCCCATGAACCGCACCGGCCGCGCCCTTGCCCTGGGCTGCCTGTTGCTTCTTCAGCCCCTGCTGGCACTGGCGGAGGGCGGTAACTCGTTGCTGATTCCTGCAACGGGGCGCTGCACGCTCAATGTCCAGCCAGAGGACCAGCAAAACGCCCTCAAGGCTTGCGAGCAGATGGCGGCGACCGGGGACGCCCAGGCGCAGTACGAACTGGGTGAGTACTACTACGCGCAAACCCCCAAAGACCTGAAAATGGCCTTGGACTGGTTCGAAAAAGCCTCGCTGCAGGGCCATGCACAAGCCCAGTATCGCCTTGGCGGCATGTTCTTTCATGGTGAAGGGGTCGAGGCCAACAACGTACAGGCCTATATCCTGCTGAAAATGGCGGCGGTCAACGGTGCCGAAGATGCGCTGGACATGGCCGACGAAGTCACCGAGCAGATGCCCCGCGATGAACTGGAGCATGCCACCCAGGTGCTCGGCCAGATCTTCCGCAAATACCTGCTGGAACTGCAAAGCGCCGAAGGGCGCACGCCGTTCTCGCCGCTCCCCTGACTCGCTTTACTTCTCTGGCATCGGCATAGGGAACGGCATCACATTGCCACTTCCCTTGGCTTCGCTGATCTTGGCCGTGCCCAGGCGCTCGACCTCGTCGATACGCACGATCGAGTGCATCGGCACGAAGCTGCGGATCACACCTTCGAACTGGTTCTTGAGCTTCTCTTCGCTCGGGTCGACCACGATCTGGGTGCGCTCCCCAAAAACGAATTCCTCGATTTCCAGGAAGCCCCACAGGTCGCTCTGATAGATCTGTTTGGCATACATCTCGAAGACCTGCCCCTGATTGAGGAAGATCACTTTATAGATGGCGGGTTCGCGTTTGCTCATGTTTGCCGGGATAACACATGCGTAAGAAAAGGCGCGCATCATAACAGACAGGCCCGTTGATCTGTGCCGCCGATACCGTTGAACGTTTCAGTGCTTTCGCCCCTGCCCTTCAAGGGTTATTCTTGAGTTCACCATTATTGCCGTCGAGCGGCTAAAAACGACCTTGAACGCACCCATACAACCTCATCGCTTCATCCTCGAACCCTTCGAGGCCCACCGCTTCGCCAACCTGTGCGGCCAGTTCGACGAGCACTTGCGCCTGATCGAACAACGCCTGGCTATCGAAATCCGCAACCGCGGCAATCAATTCGAGCTGATCGGCGAACCCAAGACAACCTCTGCTGCCGAGCAACTGCTGCGCCGCCTCTATCGCGAGGCCAAGGCCACCGAGCTGTCGCCGGAAACCGTGCACCTGTACCTGCAGGAGTCGACCGTCGAGAACATCGAAAACCCGGCAGTCAACGAGGTCAGCGTTTCCCTGCGCACGCGCAAGGGCAACATTCGCCCACGCGGCGTCAACCAGCAGCGCTACGTCAAGGAAATCCTGGCCAACGACATCAACTTCGGCGTAGGCCCGGCCGGTACCGGCAAGACTTACCTGGCCGTGGCCTGCGCCGTCGATGCCCTGGAGCGCGAGCAGGTGCGACGCATCCTGCTGGTGCGCCCGGCGGTCGAGGCCGGCGAAAAGCTTGGCTTCCTGCCTGGCGACCTGGCCCAGAAGATCGACCCGTACCTGCGCCCGCTGTACGACGCCCTGTACGAGATGCTCGGCTTCGAGCACGTGGCCAAGCTGATCGAGCGCCAGGTGATCGAGATCGCCCCGCTGGCCTACATGCGCGGCCGTACCTTGAACAACAGTTTCATCATCCTCGACGAGAGCCAGAACACCACGCTCGAGCAGATGAAAATGTTCCTGACCCGTATCGGCTTCGGCTCCACTGCGGTGATCACCGGCGACATCACCCAGGTCGACCTGCCGCGTGGCACCAAGTCGGGCCTGGCTCATGTGATCGAGGTGCTCAAGGACGTTCCGGGTATCAGTTTTACCCACTTCCAACCCAAAGATGTGGTTCGTCACCCACTGGTGCAGCGCATTGTCGAGGCCTATGACCGCTTCGATGCCCGCCAGGCCAAGCCCGAGGCGCCCGGCAAAGATGCTTGAACTTGACCTGCAGCGCGCCACGGATGCCGCCACCCCTGACGATGCCGCTTTGCGCGCCTGGTGCGAACTGGCGTTGCGCCAGCGCAGCGCCGACTCGGAAATGACCATCCGTCTGGTCGACGAAACCGAAGGCCGTGAGCTCAACCACACCTACCGGCACAAAGACTACGCGACCAACGTGCTGTCGTTCCCGGCCGATGTGCCCGATGAACTGCTCGATATCCCGCTGCTGGGCGACCTGGTGATCTGCGTGCCGGTGGTCGAGCGCGAGGCTGCCGAACAGGGCAAGTCGCTGCAAGCGCATTGGGCGCACCTGGTCATCCACGGCTGCCTGCACCTGCTTGGCTACGACCACATCGAAGACGATGAGGCCGAGGAAATGGAAGCGCTGGAACGGGAATTGCTGGCAGAACTGGGTCACCCCGACCCGTATGCCGATGATGAAAACGATTCAATCACACACTGATACTGCAAGGATCACGAGAACCGCCATGAGCGAAGATCGATCGAGCAACGGGCAGAAGTCCTGGCTGGGTAAACTGACCCAGGCTTTTGCCCATGAGCCGAAAAACCGCCAGGAGCTCCTCGAGCTGCTGCGCGAAGCCCATCAGAACAAGCTGCTCGACAGCGAAGCGCTGACCATCGTCGAAGGCGCCATCCAGGTCGCCGACCTGCAGGTACGCGACATCATGGTGCCGCGTTCGCAGATGATCAGCATCAAGGCTACCCAGTCGCCTCGCGAATTCCTGCCGGCCGTCATCGACGCCGCGCACTCGCGTTACCCGGTGATCGGCGAAAGCCATGACGATGTGCTCGGGATCCTGCTGGCCAAGGACCTGCTGCCGCTGATCCTCAAAGAGAACGGCGACAGCTTCAACATCAGGGACCTGCTGCGCCCGGCCACGTTCGTGCCCGAGTCCAAGCGCCTGAACGTGCTGCTGCGCGAGTTCCGCGCCAACCACAACCACATGGCCATCGTCATCGACGAGTACGGCGGCGTGGCGGGCCTGGTCACCATCGAGGACGTGCTCGAACAGATCGTCGGCGACATCGAAGACGAGCATGATGTCGAGGAAGACAGCTATATCAAGCCACTGCCCAGCGGCGACTTCCTGGTCAAGGCGCTCACGCCGATTGAGAACTTCAACGAGTTCTTCGACAGCGAGTTCTCCGATGATGAGTTCGACACGGTTGGCGGCCTGGTGATGAGCGCTTTCGGCCACCTGCCCAAGCGCAACGAGACCACTGAGATCGGGCCCTACAAGTTCCGTATTCTCAATGCCGACAGCCGGCGGATACACTTGCTGCGCCTGACCCCGATCACCCGCTAAGGACAAACATGCGTTGGATCACCCGCCCCGGCTGGCCCGGTAACCTGCTGGCCTTGGCGGCCGGCGCCTCTACCCTTCTGGCCCTGGCGCCATTCGACATCTGGCCGCTGGCCCTGTTGTCCATCGCGGTGCTCTACCTCGGCCTGCGCGAGCTCACCCCGCGCCAGGCCATGTGGCGCGGCTGGTGGTTCGGGTTTGGCCTGTACGGGGCCGGCACCTGGTGGATCTACGTCAGCATGAACACCTACGGCGGCGCCTCGCCGCTGCTGGCGATCGTGCTGCTGGTGGCGTTCTTCGCCGCCCTTGCCTGGTTCTTTGCCCTGCCCACCTGGCTGTGGGCGCGCTGGCTGCGCCGCAATGAAGCCCCCTTGGCCGATGCGCTGTGCTTTGCCGCCCTGTGGCTGCTACAAGAGGCTTTCCGTGGCTGGTTCCTGACCGGCTTCCCCTGGCTTTATGCCGGCTACAGCCAACTGGACGGGCCTTTGGCTGGCCTGGCGCCGCTGGGCGGCGTGTGGCTGATCTCTTTCGCCCTGGCATTGAGCGCGGCGCTGCTGTGCAACCTGCACCGCCTGCGCGCACGCCCATCGTTCCTTGCCGTGGGAGCCTTGTTGCTGCTGGCCCCCTGGGTTGTCGGCATGGCCCTCAAAGACCACGCCTGGACCAAGCCTGCTGGCGACCCACTGACGGTCGCAGCCCTGCAGGGCAACGTCGAACAAGAGCTGAAATGGGACCCGGCGCACATCGATGCACAACTGGCGCTGTACCGCGACATGAGCTTCAGCTCAAAACCGGTGGATCTGCTGGTTTGGCCAGAGACAGCCGTGCCGATCCTCAAGGACCAGGCCCAAGGGTACATCGACGTGATGGGGCGTTTTGCCGCCGACCGGCATTCGGCACTTATCACCGGCGTGCCGGTGCGCGAAGTGGTGCATCAGCAACGCCGCTACTACAACGGCGTGACCGTGACAGGCGAAGGCGATGGCACCTACCTCAAGCAGAAGCTGGTGCCCTTCGGCGAATACGTGCCACTGCAGGACATGCTTCGCGGCCTGATCGAGTTCTTCAACCTGCCGATGTCGGACTTCGCCCGCGGCCCTGAGGACCAGCCACTGCTCCAGGCCAAGGGTTACCAGATTGCCCCGTACATCTGCTACGAGGTGGTCTACCCCGAGTTCGCTGCGGGCTTGGCGGCGCGCAGCGACCTGTTGCTGACCATCAGCAACGACACCTGGTTCGGCACCTCGATCGGCCCGCTGCAGCACCTGCAGATGGCGCAGATGCGCGCGCTGGAAGCCGGCCGCTGGATGATCCGCGCCACCAACAACGGCGTCACCGCCCTGATCGACCCGTTTGGCCGGATTACGGCCCAGGTTCCGCAGTTCCAGCGGGCCGTGCTGTATGGCGAAGTGGTCCCGATGCAGCAACTGACGCCGTACCTGCAATGGCGCTCGTGGCCGCTGGCGATTGTCTGTGCCTTGCTGCTGGGTTGGGCATTGCTGGCGGGGCGCATAGCCAAAACCGTCTGATCAGGCCGGAGCGGCCTTGTGTCGCGATGGGCTGCGAAGCGGCCCCAGGATATCAGCGGCGCCACAGATATCCTGGGACTGCTGCGCAGTCCTTTCGCGACACAAGGCCGCTCCTACACGGGCTCGAGTGCTCTCTTGAATCAATAGAACAACCGATACCCCGCCAACCCTACCGCTTCATTCAGCAATTGCCCGCTCTGCCACATCGCCCGGCTTTCCGGCAGCAACCCGGCAAACGGCCGCGCATGGTCCCGCCCAAGGAACCCCATCGGCGCCGGTATCACTTCAAACCCGGCCTGCTCGAAGCTCCAGCGCGAACGTTGCATGTGCCACGCCTGGGTCACCAGCACCACACGCCCAATACCCAGTGACTTGAGTAATTGCGCGCTGAATTGGGCATTTTCCCACGTGGTTCGGCTGGCCTCTTCCTTCCATTTGACCTCGACAGCGAAATCTTCACGCAGCCGATCCGCCATTAGCCGCGCCTCGCTCGGCGGGGTACCGTAGTGCAAACCGCCACTGGTCAGCACCGGCAAGCCCGAAGCCTTGGCCAGTCGCGCGGCAAAGCGCATACGCTCAAGCGCCGTTGCCGAGGGCTGGTCCTCACCGCCCCAGGCCGGATCACCGCGCTCACGCCCTGCGCCGAGCACGACGATTGCATCCGCCCTGCGCGCCAGGCTGGCCCAATCGCCGGATGCCAGCGGGGGCTCGGTTTCCAGCAGGCGCGCACCGTGCTGCACCACCAGCGGCAGGCTCATCAACCACAACCCACCCAGCCCCAGCACAAAGCACAGCGCCGCCAGCCGCGGGCGCCGGGCGCGCAACCACCAGGCCGCCAGCAACAGCAGGAACAGGATGCCCGGCGGCATCAACCATTGTTTGATGAAAAATCGAATCGGCATCGGCTACACCTCCTTGGCAGGCGTGCAGCCTATGAGGATCGGCGCCGGTCAACAAGTGCGCTGCCGGCGCCGATCGAGTGAAGTGTTTGTTGAATTACCGGGGCGCGATGGCCTGCGCCGGGCGCCCTGAACGGCTAGCGATGTGGCAGCGTCCTGGGTGTCGCCGTCGTGGCGGGGCGTTTCTTGTCCTTGAGCCAGATGATCTTCGCCGATGTCGGTTCCGCATGCGGGTAACTACCGGCGCAGGCATTACGGCGTTCCGGGACCGAGTCCAGGTAAGCCTTGATCACTTCGAACTCTGCATGGCTCAGGCCACGCAACTCCAGCTCGGCTGGCATCTCGTCGCGCAATCGTACCGACGTTCTGGCGACTTCCAGGGCCAGGCCAAGACGGTCGATCAGGCGTTCGTAAAGCTCCGGTTTGATTGCGGGTAGCTGCGTCTCTCCCATCCGTTCACCTCATTGAAGATAAAGAATATCTCCCCCCACACCTGAGCTTAGCGCCGCTTCGAAAAGCAGCCCGATGCAGCGACCAGCGGCCATTCGCAATCAGGGTTTCCCACGATGCGCGGCGCTACTGTATGCTACGGCGTTCACTCTCACGACACCGGAGTGCCGGACGCAGCGAGGTTCCGCTGCCTGGAACAAGGTCTCTTCTCTCTCAGCCAAAAGTAGCCATGCACGAACAATACACGCCCCGTGATATCGAAGCCGCCGCCCAGCATTTCTGGGACGAGCAACAGTCGTTCGCTGTTACCGAACAGCCAGGCAAAGACACCTACTATTGCCTATCGATGTTCCCGTACCCGAGCGGCAAGCTACACATGGGCCACGTGCGCAACTACACCATCGGCGACGTGATTGCCCGCTACCAGCGCATGCTGGGCAAGAACGTCCTGCAACCGATGGGCTGGGACGCTTTCGGCATGCCAGCGGAAAACGCGGCGATGAAAAACAACGTCGCCCCGGCCAAGTGGACATACGAAAACATCGACTACATGAAGACCCAGCTCAAGAGCCTGGGCCTTGCCATCGACTGGGCACGTGAAGTCACCACCTGCAAGCCGGACTACTACCGCTGGGAACAGTGGCTGTTCACCCGCCTGTTCGAAAAAGGCATCATCTACCGCAAGAACGGTACCGTGAACTGGGACCCGGCCGACCAGACCGTGCTCGCCAACGAGCAGGTCATCGACGGCCGCGGCTGGCGTTCGGGCGCGCTGATCGAAAAGCGCGAAATCCCCATGTACTACTTCCGCATCACCGACTACGCCGACGAGCTGCTGGAAAGCCTCGACGAGCTGCCGGGCTGGCCTGAGCAGGTCAAGACCATGCAGCGCAACTGGATCGGCAAGTCGCGCGGCATGGAAGTACAGTTCCCGTACGATCAGGCGAGCATCGGCCACGAAGGTACGCTGAAAGTCTTCACCACCCGTCCGGACACCCTGATGGGCGCGACTTACGTTGCCGTTGCTGCCGAGCACCCATTGGCTACCCAGGCCGCCCAGGGCAACCCGGCGCTGCAGGCATTCATCGACGAGTGCAAGAGCGGCAGCGTTGCCGAGGCCGACATGGCCACCCAGGAGAAGAAGGGCATGCCCACTTCCCTGCTGGTCGAGCACCCCCTGAGCGGTGAAAAGCTGCCGGTATGGGTCGCCAACTATGTGCTGATGCACTACGGCGACGGTGCCGTAATGGCCGTACCGGCCCACGACGAGCGCGACTTCGAGTTCGCCCACAAGTACAACCTGCCGGTCAAGGCTGTGGTGCGCACCAGCGCCGGCGACGAAGTCGGCAGCGAATGGCAGGCGGCCTACGGCGAGCACGGCCAGCTGATCAACTCCGGCGAGTTCGACGGCCTGGACTTCGCTGGCGCCTTCGACGCCATCGAGGCGGCCCTGATCCGCAAGGAGCTGGGCAAATCCCGCACCCAGTTCCGCCTGCGCGACTGGGGCATCAGCCGCCAGCGTTACTGGGGCTGCCCGATCCCGATCATCCACTGCCCGTCCTGCGGCGACGTGCCGGTGCCGGAAGACCAGCTGCCGGTCACCCTGCCAGAGAACGTGGTGCCGGACGGCGCCGGTTCGCCACTGGCGCGCATGCCCGAGTTCTACGAGTGCAGCTGCCCGAAATGCGGCGCCGCGGCAAAGCGTGAAACCGACACCATGGACACCTTCGTCGAGTCGTCCTGGTACTTCGCCCGCTACGCCTCGCCGAACTACGACAAGGGCCTGGTCGATCCGAAAGCGGCCAACCACTGGTTGCCGGTCGACCAGTACATCGGCGGCATCGAACACGCCATTCTGCACCTGCTTTACGCGCGCTTCTTCCACAAGCTGATGCGTGACGAAGGCCTGGTCACCTCCAATGAACCGTTCAAGAACCTGCTGACCCAGGGCATGGTGGTCGCCGATACCTACTACCGCGTCGCCAGCAACGGTGGCAAGGACTGGTTCAACCCGGCCGACGTCGAAATCGAGCGCGATGCCAAGGCCAAGATCATTGGCGCACGCCTGAAGACCGACGGCCTGCCGGTGGAAATCGGCGGCACCGAGAAGATGTCGAAGTCGAAGAACAACGGCGTCGACCCACAGTCGATGATCGAAGCCTACGGCGCCGACACCTGCCGCCTGTTCATGATGTTCGCCTCGCCGCCCGACATGAGCCTGGAATGGTCGGACTCTGGCGTCGAAGGTGCAAGCCGCTTCCTGCGTCGTGTCTGGCGCCTGGCCCAGGGCCACGTCAACCAGGGCCTGCCGGGTAAACTGGACCTCGCCACGCTGAACGACGAGCAGAAGGTCATCCGCCGTGCAATTCACGCCGCGATCAAGCAGGCCAGCACCGATGTGGGCCAGTACCACAAGTTCAACACCGCCATCGCCCAGGTGATGACCGTGATGAACGTCCTGGAGAAGGCCCCCCAGGGCACCGAGCAAGACCGTGCGCTGCTGCAAGAGGGCCTGGAGGCCGTCACCTTGTTGCTGGCCCCGATCACCCCGCACATTTCCCACGAACTGTGGAAGGCGCTGGGCCATGAGCAAGCCGTTATCGATGCTGGCTGGCCAGTTGTCGATGAAAGCGCTCTGGTGCAGGACACCGTCACCCTGGTGGTCCAGGTCAACGGCAAACTGCGTGGCCAGGTAGAAATGCCTGCAGCCGCCAGCCGCGAAGAAATCGAAGCCGCCGCCCGCAACAACGAAAATGTCCTGCGCTTCATCGATGGCCTGACCATCCGCAAGGTCATCGTAGTGCCAGGCAAGCTGGTCAACATCGTCGCCAACTGATGGCAACGCCCACCTGCAGCCAGTGCGGGTGGGCGGTATCGGCCCACAAGGGAGCAACAACATGATCAAACGCAATCTGCTGGTATTGGGCCTGGCCATCATGCTCAGCGCCTGCGGTTTCCAGCTGCGCGGCACCGGCACCTCCGAGCTCAGCGTCAAGGAAATGGACGTCAGTGCACGTGATGCCTACGGCCCGACCGTGACTCAACTGCGCGAAGTACTGGAGCGCAGCGGCGTCAATGTGCACACCGGCGCCCCGTATCGCCTGGTACTGACCAACGAACAGCAAACCCAGCGCGCAGCGTCCTACGCCAGCAGCAACCAATCTGCCGAGTACGAACTGACCACAGTGCTCAGCTACAGCATCCTTGGCCTGAACAACCTGGAGCTGATGAGCGACAAGCTGGAAGTGCGCAAAATCTATGTACGCGACGGCGGCAACATCACCGGTTCCGACCAGGAAGCCACTGTTGCCCGCGAAGAAATGCGCCGCGACCTGGTCAACGCCATGGTCGTGCGCCTGCAGATGCTGACGCCGCCTCAGCTGGACCAGTTGCAGCGCGAAGCTGACGAACGCGCCAAGGCCGAAGCCGCCGCACTGGAGGCCGCGCGCAGCCAGCAGGCGGAAACGCCGCAGCAATCGCCGCTGGAAATTCCGGGCAATTGAGCCCGTGCGGGGCACTCCGGTGCCCCGCCTGTTTCCGATGAAGCTCGCCCCCGCCCAACTCAACAAGCACCTGCAAGGCGCTCTGGCCCCGGTCTATGTGGTCAGTGGCGACGATCCGCTGCTGTGCCAGGAAGCCGCCGACGCCATACGCAATGCTGCGCGTCAGCAGGGCTTTGACGAGCGCCAGGTGTTCAGCGCCGACGCCAGTTTCGACTGGGGCACCCTGCTGCAGGCGGGCGCCAGCCTGTCCCTGTTCGCCCAACGCCGGCTGCTGGAACTGCGCCTGCCCTCGGGCAAGCCTGGTGACAAAGGCGCAGCGGCGCTGATGGAATACTGCGCCAACCCTGCCGAGGATACCCTGCTGCTGGTCAGCCTGCCCAAACTCGATGGCAGTGCGCAGAAGACAAAGTGGGGCAAGGCCCTGATCGAGGGCAGCCACTGCCAGTTCATCCAGATCTGGCCGGTGGATGCCCAGCAGTTGCCGCAATGGATCAACCAGCGTTTGGCACAGGCCGGCCTTTCGGCCCAGCGTGATGCGGTCGACCTCATTGCCGCACGTGTCGAAGGCAACCTGCTGGCTGCTGCCCAGGAAATCGAAAAGCTCAAGCTGCTCGCCGACGGCAGCCAGATCACCGTAGACACGGTGCAGGCGGCCGTTGCCGACAGCGCGCGCTTCGATGTCTTCGGCCTGGTCGATGCCATTCTCAATGGCGAAGCTGCGCATGCCCTGCGCATGCTCGAAGGCCTGCGCGGTGAAGGCGTGGAGCCACCTGTGATTCTGTGGGCCCTGGCGCGCGAACTGCGTCTGCTGGCGGGGCTTTCGCAGCAGTTCAGCCAGGGTGTGCCCTTGGACAAGGCCTTCAGCCAGGCCCGCCCACCGGTATGGGACAAGCGCCGGCCGCTGGTCAGCAAAGCCCTGCAGCGCCTGTCGGCGCAGCGCTGGGCGCAGCTGCTGCAGGATGCCCAGCGCATCGATGCACAGATCAAGGGGCAAGCCGTGGGGTCACCATGGACCGGGCTGTCACGCTTGTCATTGCTCATGGCCGGGCAGCGGTTGGCTCTACCGCCTGAGTGACTCAAATACTGGGAGCTTGTTTGCAGCCCCGGTATTTCAAACCATTGACACAATCAATTGGCCCCGGCCTCTCTACAGGCCTAGAGTCCGCCCCGAAACCCACCCGACCCGGGAATCCCGCCATGAGCAAAAAGCCGAAGAAGCACGGCCCCAACAAGGCCAAATCCATCGTCGCCCAACCCTTGTTC
>NZ_MOMO01000265.1:0-2297 GCF_009933855.1 Pseudomonas sp. SG-MS2
TTTGCTGTCGGGACGCATCATGGCGGACTGGCTCCAGAAAGAAATCGGGAGCGCAGCATCGGACTTCAGGTAGTCGCTTGGAATGTGGGCTTCATGGAGCGGACACTAATCAACCATTTCACGGCGTCACGAAGCTCCGCAGGCTCACGCACGTTGATGCAGGAATTGCGGCGGGAAGGCCGTGAGGTCGGGCGTTACAAAGTGCGTGCGCTTATGCGTGAAGCTGGCCTGAAATGCCGGCAGCGCAGGCCGCACCGGTATCGCTCATCAGGCACGGAAGCACTGATTGCGGAAAACCAACTGAAGCGCAACTTCAAAGTTTCAACGATCAACGAGGTTTGGTGTGGCGATGTGACTTACATCCAGGTTGGCAGACGTTGGCTGTACTTGGCCGCAGTGATCGACTTGTACGCACGCCGAGTTGTGGGCTGGGCGTTTTCAATGACTGCCGATGCCAGGTTGGCCTGTGACGCGCTGCGCATGGCGTCTGAGTCCAGAGGCAAGCCTAAGGGCGTGATGTTTCATTCAGATCAAGGTTGTCAGTACACCAGCCATAAATTCAGGGCTGCGCTTGAAGAGTGCGGTTTGAAACAGAGCATGAGCCACCGTGGCCAATGCTGGGACAATGCCGCCATGGAGCGATTCTTCGGGGCATTGAAATCAGAATGGATGCCAGCAGGAGGCTATGAATCCGAAGCTGAAGCTAAATCCGACATCATGGCTTACTTGGTGCGCTACAACCTCAAGCGCCTCCACAGCTACAACGGCTACGAGACCCCGGTAGCTATGGAGGAAAAGCTCAGGGCAGCGGCATGAACCTAAACCGGTGTCCAAAATTACTTGACCAGATCAATCACCCACCCAGGCGCCAACCCCATGGCCAAGAGGAAGCCTTAAGTTTAGTGCTTATCCAAAGTGTCGATCTCCACTGTGCTCCGAGAGTGCGGGTTTATGATGCTATCGACTCGTCGGCCCAGCCGAGCTAAGCGGGCTTCCCACTTGCCAGGTCGATAAGAGGCTGCGTGCCCGGCGTATTTGTTAGGCTCAAAGCCTTCTTGCATAAGAAATGAGAGAGCTTCGGGTAGTCGTTTGGGCGTTTTCTTTGAATATCCGCGTAAAAGGGGCAAAGGCTCTAGTGGTTGTGGACTTGGAGTGATTTGAAAGTTTTGCTTTGGCACTTTTAAAACACCATCCAGAGCACGGCAGGGCGGTCTCAGTGACCAAGTGCAACACCCGAGGTAAGGTGCTGCATGACTACTCACTACACCCACTTGACCATCGAAGAGCGCGTAACGCTAATGATCATGCGTATGCAAGGCGCCTCGCTGCGAGCCATCGCCCAAGTTCTTGGGCGCCAACCCAGCACGCTGAGTCGAGAGGTGCGGCGCCAGTCGCAGCCTGGGCACTATGACGCCAGCACTGCCGGTGCTCGAGCCCGTGCCCTCAGACACGTCCCGAGGCGCAGCAAGCTTCTTGCCCCTGGTTCTGAACTGTTCCAGGTCGTACACAGCATGTTGGCCAAGGGCTGGTCTCCTCAGCAAATTGCCGCCAGACTCAAGGACTACTGGCCTGATAATCCTGAGCGGCATGTGAGTCACGAAACGATCTACCTGACAATCTATGCATACCCACGCGGCGAGCTTAAGCGTCAACTCATTGGTTACCTGCGCCAGGGCGGCAGCAAGCGGCGTACTCGCAGCACTGCGCCAGCTCGGCGCGAGCGCTATCCAGCTGAACAGAATATTCGCTACCGACCTCAAGAGGTCGAAGGTCGACAAGTGCCAGGTCATTGGGAAAGCGACCTGATCATGGGCGCGAACAATCGCTCGGCAGTAGCGACGATGGTCGAGCGCACAAGCCGTTTCGTGATCCTGGCCAAGTTGGATGCGCCCACCGCAGACGCCGCGCTAGAGGGGATGACGCGAGAACTTTCGCGGATGGCACCGGCGCTGCTGAAAACCATGACCCATGACCAAGGCAGCGAGATGGCCAAGCATCAAGAGCTGACAGATCGTACGGGAATGAAGATCTACTTCGCTGACCCGCACAGCCCTTGGCAAAGAGGCAGCAACGAGAACACGAACGGCCTGCTCCGGCAGTACTTACCCAAGGGCACCGATTTGTCGCTGGTTAGCCAGGAGCGGCTGGACGAGATTGCCGACTTGCTCAACACCCGACCTCGTCAGACATTGGGCTGGAAATTCCCTGTTGAAGTGTTGACGGATCATCTGCAACTGCTGGCAACCAATCGGCTCAACATTATCAACTGACTGTTGCACTTGGAACCTGAGGCCGCC
>NZ_MOMO01000026.1:0-22305 GCF_009933855.1 Pseudomonas sp. SG-MS2
GGCCTGTGGGTACAGTCTGCGCCATGGATAAATACACCCCTCACCAGTGGCTCCCGCACGAAAAGCCGAGCCTGCCCGGTTCCCCTTCCACGCCCTTGCATACCCCGGCCAAACGCCTGGCCTTCGGTGTGGTCGGCCTGCTGGTGGCGATCACCGGCGGCCTGGGCAATGCGCTGGTCACCGCCAACCTGGTGTTTCTGCAGGGTGCCTTGGGCGCAACCACCGCAGAAATGGCCTGGCTGCCTGCCGCCTACGTGATGACCAACGTGTCGATCAACCTGCTGCTGGTCAAGTTTCGCCAGCAGTTCGGCCTGCGCGCCTTCACTGAAGTGTTTCTGGTGCTCTATGCACTGGTCACCTTCGCCCACCTGTTCGTCAACGACCTCAACTCGGCTATCGCCGTGCGGGCCGCCCACGGCATGGTGGGTGCCGCGCTGAGTTCGCTGGGCCTGTACTACATGATCCAGGCGTTCCCGGCGCAGTGGCGCCTCAAGGCCATGGTGCTGGGCCTGGGCGCCTCGCAGCTGGCCCTGCCGCTGGCGCGGATTTTCTCCGAAGACCTGCTGCAAATCGCTGAATGGCGCGGCCTGTACCTGTTCGAACTGGGCCTGGCGCTGGCCGCGCTGGGTTGCGTTCTGCTGCTCAAGCTGCCCCCGGGCGACCGCTTCAAAACCTTCGAGCCGCTGGACTTTCTGACCTTCACCCTGATGGCCGGCGGCACCGCCCTGCTCTGCGCCGCCCTGTCGCTGGGGCGCATCGAGTGGTGGCTGGAGGCGCCATGGATCGGGGTCGCCCTGGCAGCGTCGATCGCCCTGGTGTTCAGTGGCCTGGCCATCGAGCACAACCGCCAGAACCCGCTGCTGATGACGCGCTGGCTGGGCAGCGGCGCGATCATCCGCCTGGGCTTGTGCGTGATCCTGATCCGCATGGTCACCTCCGAGCAGTCCACCGGCGCCGTGGGTTTTCTGCAAGTGCTGAACATGGGCAGCGAGCAGATGCGCACGCTGTACTGGGTGATGCTGCTCGGCGCGGTGGCGGGCCTGGCCAGCAGCGCGCTGACCATCAGCCCCAACCACCTGGTGATCCCGCTGTTCATCTCGTTGCTGGCCATGGCCACCGGGGCGTTCATGGACAGCAGTTCGAGCAACCTCACGCGGCCGGCGCAGATGTACCTGAGCCAGTTCCTGCTGGCCTTTGGCAGTACCTTCTTCCTCGGCCCGTCCATGGCCCTGGGCATCAGCCACGTGCGCGCCAACCCGCGCAACCTGGTGAGCTTCTCGGTGCTGTTCGGCATCTGCAACAACCTCGGTGGCCTGATCGGCGCCGCGCTGCTGGGCACCTTCCAGACCTGGCGCGAAAAATTCCATTCCAGCCACCTGGTCGACCGCCTCAGCTACCTCGAACCGCTGGTCAACGCCCGCGTGCAAAGCGGCGGCAGTGGTTATGCCGGCATCCTCGCCGACCCGGCCCTGCGCAGCGAGGCCGGCCTGCGCGTATTGGCCAACGCGGCCACGCGTGAGGCCAACGTCATGGCCTACAACGATGTGTTCATGCTGATTGGCAGCATCGCTATCCTCACCATGATCTGGATTTGCATCCGCGGTTCCTGGCTGTGGTACACAGCCCGCCAGGCCGCTTCACCCGATTCCACCAGCGGTACTGCCAACCGATGACCGACCAAACCCGCACAACCACCACCACTGCCCTTGCCGAAACCCCGGAAGGCGCCACACCGCCCAGCGAACCGACCAGCCCGGTGCGCACGCGACGGGTGCGCATCCTGTCTTCGATCATGTTCGCCTGCGTGGCCCTGGCCGGCATCCTGCTGGTGCTCTATGCCTGGCGCCTGCCGCCGTTCGGCAGCGCCATCGAAAGTACCGAAAACGCCATGGTTCGCGGCCAGGTCACCATCATCGGGCCGCAACTGAGCGGCTATGTGGTCGATGTGCCTGTGCATGACTTCCAGTTCGTCAAGGCCGGCGACTTGCTGGTGCAACTGGACGACCGCATCTACAAACAGCGCCTGGCCCAGGCCATCGCCCAACTGCAACAGGAGCAAGCAGCGCTGGCCAACAACCTGCAGCAGCGCAATAGCGCCGAAGCCACCATCGCCCAGCGCCAGGCCGCCATTGGCGATGCCAAGGCCCAGGCGGACAAGGCCCGCGCCGATCTTGGCCGCAACCAGGCGCTGGTCAGCGATGGCTCGGTGTCGCGCCGCGACCTGGACGTTACCCGCGCCAGCCAGGCCGCTGCCGTCGCCACCCTGGCCCAGGCCAAGGCCGCGCTGGCCATCGCCCGCCAGGACCGCGAGACGGTCATCGTCAACCGCGCCGCGCTAGAGGCCTCGGTTGAAAACGCCAAGGCGGCCGTGGAGCTGGCCCGCATCGACCTGGACAACGCCCGGGTCACTGCGCCGCGTGATGGCCAGCTGGGGCAGATCGGCACCCGCCTGGGCGCCTACGTCAACTCCGGCGCACAACTGATGGCGCTGGTGCCCGATACCGTGTGGGTGATTGCCAACATGAAGGAAACCCAGATGGCCAATGTGCGCATCGGCCAGCCGGTGACCTTCACCGTGGACGCCCTCAACCACCTGAAGCTGCGGGGCCATGTGCAGCAGATTTCACCGGCCACAGGCTCCGAGTTCGCCTTGCTGCAGGCCGACAACGCCACCGGCAACTTCGTCAAGATCGCCCAGCGGATACCCGTGCGGATCACTGTCGATGCCGACCAGCCAGCGGCGAGGCGCCTGAGCCCGGGGATGTCGGTGGTGGTGAGTATCGATACCCGTGATGAAAAATGACTGGCCCCGCGTTGGGTGAATCTGAGAACCGCGTCGAGATGCCGTCCTGCCACGATTGCGCCGCTCTAGCCCGTGGGTTCTAATTCTGACCCACCGGTTTTATCTTCGCCATCCAAGGACGCTTGATCATGTACAGGAAGCTCGTACCGCTGGCGCTGCTGGCCACTCTGGCCGGCTGCTCGGACACCACGGACACCAGCGAAACCCATTTCCAGAAAGCAGCGCAGGCCTACCTCGACACCCAGTACCCCCATTGCTTCGTGATCACATCTTTCCCCGCCAAGACCCAGGACTTCGATACCAACGGCACCAACAAGGCGCTGCATGCGCTGGCGCAAGTCGGCGTGGTCAGCGAGAAGGAAATCTCCCGCACCGAAGTGCCGGAACGCCTGTGGCAGCCGGCACGCACCGACATCTATTACGCCTACGACCTTACCGCTGAAGGCCGCAAGTACTACAAGGCCGATGCGCAGAAGATGCTCAACGGCAGCACCCGCGGCGGGCTGTGTTTCGGCAAGGCGCAGGTCACTGCGATCGAGCGTTTCACCGAGCCGGGTGAAGTGATGAGCCAGACGATTTCCAACGTCACCTATGCCTACACGATCACCGGCCTGCCAGCCTGGGCGGCTGACAACGAAGTGCAAGCGAACATCCCCCCGCTGCGTGAGGCCTTGGCCACCAACCAGACCCCGGCCAGGGAGACACGGGCGATGGTGCTGACCAACAAGGGCTGGGTGCACGAGCGCCTGTTTGATAAATGAGGGTGCCTACCGGCCCTTTCGCGGGGCCGGTCCCGTCACAGCCACCAGGCCAGCACCAGCGGTAACCAGGCAAACGACAGCACTGTCGAGCACATCACCAGGTTGGCTACCTGCTCCGGCTCACGGTTGGCGCGCACTGCCATCAGGTAGTTGAACACCGCCACCGGCATGGCCGACTGCAGCATCAGCACCGCGCGCTCCAACGGCTCCAGCCCCAGAGCCATGCCCACTGCCCAACCCACCGCCGCCCCCAGCACGATGCGCAGGCCGCCCAGCACCAGGCCGCTGCCAATGTGCTGCGCGCGGATGCTCGCCAGCGATACACCCAGGGTCAGCAACATCAGTGGGATCGACATGCCACCGAGCAGGTCTGCCGTGTTGGCCAGCCAGCGCGGCAGCTCGAAGTCCAGGAAGATGATCGGCATGGCCCCAGCCAGGCTGATGACGATGGGGTTGCGCAACAGCGCCTTGAACGAGGCCGCCGTACCGGCGATGGCCATGCCGAGGGTGAACTGCACGATCGACAGGGTAAGGAAGAATGCTACCGCCAACGCCAGCCCATGCTCGCCGAAGGCGTACAGGCTGATGGGCAGGCCCATGTTGCCGGTATTGGGGAACATGAACGCTGGCATCAGCACGCGCCAGTGCTGGCCCGAGGCGCGACACACCAGCCAGCCGCCCAACGCCATCGCCAGCGTGCACAGCAGGCAGGCCATTGCCATGCTGGTGAAGGCTGCCGGGGCCAGCTCGGTGCGGCTGAGGGTCGACAGCACCAGCGAAGGGGTGCCCACCGTCATGACCATGCGGGCGACGAACGCGGTGGGGTAGTCCAGGCCCTTGCGGGCCCAGGCGTAGCCGATGCCGGCGACGATGAAGACAGGGGCCAGAACGGCGAACAGTGAAGCGAGCATGAAGTAGGCCTTCCTTGGAGCGTTTGGGCGACAGTATGCCGCAGCCTTCAACATCGCGGGGTTGCTTTGCAGCCCTATCGCCGGCAAGCCGGCACAGGGACAGCAGTATGCTTGGGATCACGCTGTCGGGGTGGGAGCTGGCTTGCCAGCGATTGGGCTGCAAAGCAGCCCCACACAATGTCGGCTCCAGACACAAAGCCGAAGTATTCCGACCTGCGGCGTCCTGTCGCACTCTACACCCCCTTGGGCAAACCCCTCGCAGGCCGTAGAATCGCGCCTCCTTTTCGCCCGTCGCCTTGAACGGTGGCAACCGGCAGCAACGACAGAGTCCGTGCCTGACCACATGCCCGTCCATGTGAAATAGGCTCAACCGACCCCGCCCGGCCCAGCTCTTTGTGCGGCCAGCGGTTGAGTCTTGCCCAGGTCGCATCCAGCCCAGGCACACCCGTGCAGCCTTGCGGCCCTCATTGGGCCTGTTTGGCGTGCGCGTTCGAAAAGGCGCTCCCAACCGCCACTCCAACTTGAGGTTTGTATGTCTGCGCGTTTGCTGGCCATGGCGCTGGCGCCCCTGCTCGGGCTGTTCATCATTGCCCTGGGCAACGGTTTCATGTCTTCCCTGACTACCCTGCGCCTTGGCGCTGCCGGTGAATCGGCAACGATGATCGGTATCGTCTCGTCGAGCTACTTCCTGGGCCTGACCCTGGGCGCGATCTTCAACGACCGGCTGATCCTGCGCATCGGCCATATCCGCGCCTACTCAAGCTTCGCCGCGCTGATCGCCGCGACCATCCTGCTGCAGGGCCTTTTCTACGACACCACCTGGTGGTCGATCCTGCGCCTGATCAACGGCTGGGCGGCGGTCGGTGTGTTCCTGGTGATCGAGAGCTGGCTGCTGCTGGCGGGCGACGCGAAAATCCGCGGCCGGTTGCTGGCCCTGTACATGATTGCCTTTTACGGCGCCGGGGTGATTGCCCAGGCCGGGTTGGGCGAAATCACTCACCTGGGTGACAGCGCTCCGTTCATGCTGGCCGGCATGCTCGCCGCGTTGTCGGTGCTGCCGATCGTGATCCTGCCGCGGGTATCGCCGCTGCTGGACCAGGTCGAACCGTTGAAGCCGCGCCAGTTGCTCGGTGTGGCGCCGTCCGGGCTGGTCGGCTGCTTCGGCTCAGGCGTGGCCATCGCCGGGATCTACGCCTTGCTGCCGCTGTACCTGCAGCGCATCGGCCTGGACGTGGGCGAAGTCGGCAACATGATGGCCTGGGTGATCCTCGGCGCCATGCTGCTGCAGTATCCGGTGGGGCGCTGGTCCGACCGCAAGGACCGCCAGGATGTGCTGATCGCCCTGGCAGCGCTTTGCGTGGTGCTGTCGCTGATCACCGTGTTCCTGCCGTCGCAGTCATCGTTGCTGCCGGTGATGTTGTTCCTGCTCGGTGGTGGGGTGTTCACGCTGTACCCGGTGGCGGTCAGCCATGCGGCCGACCGGGCCCCGTCCGATGCGCTGGTACCGATGATCCAGGGCCTGCTGCTGATCAACTCGCTGGGTTCGGCCATGGCCCCGCTGGCGATTTCGCCGGCCATGACCGAGTTTGGCGAGGCGGGGCTGTTCTGGGCCTTTGCCGTGGTCAACCTGGGCATGGTGTGCTTTTTCCTGTGGCGCCGGGGCAAACGCCCGGCGGCGGAGCACCCGGCACCGTTCACCGCCTCGACCACGTTCTCGCCGACTGGCGCCGAATTACGCGTGACCGAAGACCTGAAGCAGGCGGCGCAGGAGCACCCGCCGCTGGAGCCGGCAGAGGCTCAGGCCTCAGGCGTCAACGCGCACTGAACCCAGGGGGCTGCCGGGCAGCCCCTGATGGTGACCGCCCGTCGCCCCAAGGGCACCCCGCCATCACTGGCCAGCCAAACGAATGACAGATCATCCGCACAGGAGATTCGCCATGATCCGCATTCGTCCCCTCCCCCTGCTCTTCACGCTCGCTTTGGGCCTGGGCTCGGCCACCAGTTTCGCTGCTTCCGATACCTCCAACACCAACACCGACACCTACCCGAAAACCGACCAGCAAGGCGGCAAGACTGCCGGTGAGGGCAGCAGCGTCAACAGCCCCGGCAGTAGCCAGGACAACGACAGCGCCGACACCGGCGGTGATGCGGCCGATGGCGCCGCAGGCGGCTCCAACAGCACTGGCGAAGCAACGGGGTCTGGCGCCGGGCGTACCGGCGGCACCGCCGAAGACCAGGACAGCCGCTGACAGCAGCCTGGGCTACACTGCGGCGAGTCGCCCTGCCAAGGAATCGCCATGAACCTCAAACCCTGGCTGTTCGCCGCGCTGCTGCCCTGCACTGCACTGGCCGCGGGCAGCGGCTCCGGTGCGCTGTCGATCAGCTCCGCGTCTTTCACCGATGGCGGCGTCATCGCCCTGCAGCAGGTCGGGCCCGACCCTGCCTGCGGTGCTGGGGAGCAGCGTACCCCGCAGTTGAGCTGGACGAATTTGCCTGCCGGCACGCGCTCGCTGGCCTTGGTGATGTTCGACCCGGACGGCGGCAAGGGTATCGGGGTGGTGCATTGGGTCGCTTATAACATCGATCCTGAACTGGGTAGCCTGGAAGAAGGCAAGTACGCCTTGACCACCAAGGGTGTGACCGTTGGCCGCAATTCGCGCGGCACCCTCACCTACCGTGGGCCGTGCCCGCCAGCCGGGGATAACCCGCACCACTATGCGTTGACACTGATAGCGACTGACATACCCATCGGCGTATTGCCCGATGGGCTGGACCGCAATGGTCTGATGGAGTTGCTGCAAGGGCATGCGTTAGGTGCGCAGAGCCTTGTTGGCAAGTATGGACATTGAGGTGGTAAGCACCGGTCTTTTCGCAGGCAAACCCGGAGGCCACCATGCCCTCACCTGAAACAGCCCTGCGCCTCAGCTGGCAGCAAAACGCCAAAAGCTGGATCGAAGCCGTGCGCAGCGGCGCCATCGAAAGCCGCCGGCAAGTCACCGATCAAGCCATCCTTGTGGCCATACTCGGCCGCCAGCCCGAACATGTTCTCGACCTGGGCTGTGGTGAAGGGTGGCTGCTGCGCGCCTTGGCCGAGCGTGGCATCGACGCCACCGGGGTGGATGGCGATGCTTCGCTGGTCGAGGCGGCACGGGTAGCCGGCTCGCCACAGGTGCACCTGGCAAGCTATGAGCAGCTGTGCAATCGCGCGGTGGAGATTGGCAGCGGTTACGACCTGATCTGCAGCAACTTCGCCTTGTTGCAACAAGACATCATCCCCCTGCTGGCGGCGCTTGGCGCACTGCTGGCACCCGGCGGTGCGCTGGTGATCCAGACACTGCACCCCTGGAGTGAGGCGCACGGTGATTACCAGGATGGCTGGCGCGAGGAATCGTTTGCCGGTGTTGCCGGCAAGTGGCAGCCGATGCCCTGGTACTTCCGCACCCTGGCCAGCTGGTTGAACGCGCTGAAAATGGCAGGTTTCAGGTTGGTGAGCCTGCAGGAGCCGCAACATCCACAGAGTACAGGGCCGCAGTCATTGCTACTGGTGGCTGAGCGGGTTGATTGACTGTGCCGACAGCCCGGGGGAAACCCTGGGCAAGGGCAAGCACAGCGTAGCGGCCTGGCATTCAGCAACCAAATACCGAGCATTCCAACATTTAATTTGTGGATGTGTGGGGCTGGCCCCTATGCTGTCAGTACATCCCCTGCACGCACCGGCCGGTGTGGTCCAAGGCATGGGGAGAGAACAACAAGTCGAGATCGTTCATGTCGAATCACTCCTACTTCGCCCCCCACGGTGGGCACCCGGCTCAAACCGAGCTGCTGACTGACCGTGCCATGTTCACCGAAGCCTATGCCGTCATTCCCAAAGGCGTGATGCGTGACATCGTCACCAGCCACCTGCCGTTCTGGGACAAGATGCGCATGTGGGTCATCGCCCGCCCACTCACCGGCTTTGCCGAAACCTTCGCCCAGTACATCGTCGAAGTGGCCCCGGAAGGCGGCAGCGAGCGTCCTGAACTGGACCCCAATGCCGAAGCCGTCGTATTCGTCGTCGAAGGCGAAATCGACATCACCGTCGAAGGCAAGCACCACACCCTGGGCCAGGGCGGTTACGCATTCCTCGCCCCGGGCGCCGAGTGGAGCCTGCGCAACAACAGCAAGTCCAACGTCACCTTCCACTGGCTGCGCAAGCACTACCAGAAGGTTGAAGGCCTGGACATCCCTGAGTCGTTCGTCACCCACCGCGACAACGCCACCGTCATCGAAATGCCGGGTACCGAAGGCCGCTGGGTCACCACCCGCTTCGTCGACATGGCCGACATGCGCCACGACATGCACGTCAACATCGTGACCTTCCAGCCGGGCGGCGTGATTCCGTTCGCTGAAACCCACGTCATGGAACACGGCCTGTACGTGCTGGAAGGCAAGGCGGTCTATCGCTTGAACCAGGACTGGGTTGAAGTGGAAGCGGGCGACTTCATGTGGCTGCGCGCATTCTGCCCGCAAGCCTGCTACGCCGGCGGCCCAGGCAAGTTCAGCTACCTGCTGTACAAAGACGTGAACCGTCACGTGCACCTGACGCTGAACCCGCAGCGTTAAGGCCTGAATGCTGTAGCAGAGCCCGCCACCTGGCGGGCTTTGTGTTTGCCGCACATACTCAAGGGCCTACCCACTTCGCGGTGCACGCCATGAACCGCAGTACCCTGTTTGCTGCCCTTTTGGCCTTCACCTGCGTGCAAGCTGCTGATGACTGGAGCCTGGCTTACGACCGCGAAGGCATTCGCGTGTACCTGCGCGGCGTGACCGGCTCACCCTATCAGCAGTTCCGCGGGGTCAGCACCATGCAGGCAAGCGTGCGCACCCTCACCGACCTGCAGGAAAATCTACGTGTCGCCTGTAAATGGCTGTATGCCTGCGCGCAGATGCGCCTGCTGGAAGTCGCGGGCGACAGCACCTGGGTCTACCTGACCACCGACTTGCCATGGCCTACCCTGCCGCGCGACGTCATTCTCAAAGTCACCAGCGAACGGCTCGACGACGGCACCCTGGTGCGCCACTTGAGTGCCGAGCCGAACAAACTACCGGAGCAGCCGGGGCTGATCCGTGTGCAGCACCTGAGTGGCGAGTGGGTCATGAAGCCGCTGGGCGAGCGCACGACCGAGGTCACTTATCAGCTACAGGCCGATCCGGCCGGGGATGTGCCAGGCTGGCTGGCCAACCGCTTCGTGGTGGATGCGCCGGTAGTGACGTTGCGCACCCTTCGGGCCGTGGCCGAGCGCCAGCCTTGAGCCAGCCTACTGAACCACCCCGCAAGCGACCCGTGCACCGCCGCCACCGAGCTTCTCGGGGTGGTCACTGTGGTTGTCGCCCCCTGCATGCACCATCAGCGCGTGCCCTTTGAAGTCCGAAGCCTTCAGGCGTGGCGCCAGTACCGGGTAGGTGGCCTTGCCATCTGCGCCCACATACAGCGCCGGCAGGTCGCCGCGGTGGCCGCTATCGTCGTAAGGGCCCTTGTGTGCATTGGTCGAGTCCGGATCCCAGTGGCCGCCCGCTGCACCTGCAGGCACAGGTTTGCCATTTTCCTCGGCAGGTGCGCAAGAAGGCTTCTGGTGCAGGTGGAAGCCGTGCACACCCGGTGGCAAGTCTTTGAGGTCCGGGGTGAGCACGGCGCCGTACTTGCTCTGCTCGATGCTGACGGTGCCGATCACTTTGCCCGGGCCGTCCGCGGCGGCCAGCTTCAGTTCCACGGTCTGCGCTGCCTGGGCGAGGCCGGCCGAGGCCAGCAAGGCGCTGAATACCAGTGCTTTCATGATGTATCTCCATGGTTTGAGGTGAGCGGGTGTCATACCCACATAACAGGTGGGACTGCACAGGTTGGCAGGCATTCAATCCAGCCACAGAATGAAATACTTCCTACCGGAACCGGTCAGCGTATTCTGCAAAGCCCAAATAAGCGTTTTTACCAACCCGCCAGCCGCGCTAACCTGTGGCCGTTACCCGGCCACGGACCCCGCCCATGCTCCACCTCCTGCTGACCACGCTGGCTCCCATCATCCTGCTGATCGCCTTGGGCACATTTTTGCGCGTACGCGGTTTTCTGGCTGAAACCTTCTGGCCTGGTGCCGAGCGCCTGAGCTACTACGTGCTGCTGCCATCGCTGTT
Organism: Pseudomonas sp. SG-MS2; assembly: GCF_009933855.1. Classification (NCBI taxonomy): domain Bacteria; kingdom Pseudomonadati; phylum Pseudomonadota; class Gammaproteobacteria; order Pseudomonadales; family Pseudomonadaceae; genus Pseudomonas; species Pseudomonas sp. SG-MS2. Next base: position 10,641 of record NZ_MOMO01000026.1, read on the forward strand.
CCTTCATGGCCTGGCCACCGCCAACCTAGACGGGGTGCCGGTGCTGGGCATGGTCGGCGTGCTGATGCTCTCTACCTTGCTCGGCGCCGCGCTGCTGGTGCTGTATCAAGGTGCGGTGAACCACGATGGCGCAGACTTCACCTCGGTGTTCCAGGGTGGCGTGCGGTTCAACAACTATATTGGCGCCACCCTGGCCGCCGGGCTCTACGGCAGTGCGGGCATTGCCCTGGCTGCGGTGGCGAACGCCGCCATCGTGCCATTGGTGAACCTGCTTTGCGTGCTGGTGTTCGCCCGTTTCAGTGCACGCCACAGTTCCCCGGTCACCGTGCTGCGGGCGATCTTCGCCAACCCGTTGATCGTGGGGTGTGCTGGCGGGCTGCTGCTGCGCGTCACCGGGTTGGGGCTCCCTGCCGGCATCGAGCCAACAGTCAAGGCGCTGGGCCAGGCCGCCCTGCCCTTGGGCCTTTTGTGTGTCGGCGCAGCACTGGGCGGCGCCAGCGTCGGCCAACAGGTACGCCCGCTGCTGGCGGCTTCGACGTTCAAGTTCCTGGTCATGCCGCTGACCACCTGGGGCCTGTGCCGCCTGCTCGGCCTGAGCGGCCAGGCGGCGGTGGTGGCGGTGCTGTTCCAGGCATTGCCTACAGCATCGTCGTCCTATGTCATGGCGCGGCAAATGGGCGGCAACGCACCGTTGATGGCGACCATCATCGCCTTGCAGACCGTGGCCGCCGCGGTGACCCTACCCTTGATATTAATGCTTTCGCTCAATTGAAAACGCTTGGCTAGACTGAGGATCAGCAAACACTTCGGAACCTGGACCATGCGCCCATCGTGGATGGTGATCGGCTTCACCTCGGCCCTGCTCGCAGGCCCATTGAATGCCGCCGACACTGCCAAGGCCACTGTTGCCGAGGAAAAGGCCGAGGTGCTTGAAGAGAAGGTGGCCGACGATGCGCCAGCACCGAAAAAAGCCGAAACCCTGACGCCCAGTGAAGTCAAGGCAGTCGACCCCGCAGGCCAGGCGCCGCTGGACGACAGCATCACCTGCCTGGCACGCACGATCTACTGGGAAGCCAAAGGTGCCGATGAAAAAGACATGAGCGCTGTGGCCAGCGTGGTGCTCAACCGCCTTGGCAAGGACGGTTTCCCCAACACCATCTGTGGTGTGGTCAAGCAAGGGGTTGAAAGCAAGTCCTGCCAGTTTTCCTGGTGGTGTGACGGGCGCTCCGACCAGGTCGAGGAGCCGCAGCGCTACGACATCGCCAAGGAGATCGCGCGCAAGGCGCTCAACCAGCAGCTCAAAGACACCACCGGCGGCGCGCTTTACTTCCATGACCGCACAGTGCGCCCCGACTGGGCCAAAGCCTACCGCAGGACCGCCCAGACAAGGCTCTTTCTGTTCTACAAACCCAACCCGGCGTTGGCGCGCTGAGCCGGGTGACTGTTGCGCAGCCCCTGACACCGGCGAACGTTTGCACACAGCGCGCAGTCAAACTCAAGCCCCGACAATGATGGGCAACGCATCGCACTTTTCAGGCAACCCGCGGTCTACCACCTCTTTTGTCGCCTGCAAGCCATTGCTGGTGTTTTGTTTTCATTGCTTTGCACGACACCGGGCCAAAAGCCTTGGGCTTGTGTAGGATGAGCAGCGCATACCAAGACGCTGCCAGTCACAGGGAGATCCACATGCGCGTCCTGTCATCCGTTGCCGCCTTGTCGTTAAGCCTGGCCGTTTCGACTTCGAGCCTGGCTGCCAACGGCGAAGAGGCGCAACTGATCGATTCGATCAATGCCTACCGCAGCCAGGCCCAACCCTGCGGCGATGGAGCATCGCTCGAGCTGCCGCCGCTCAACAGCGACACCCGCCTGGCGCTGTCGCCCGAAGGTACGCGCGACCTGCAGCAGGCCATGACCCGCGCGGCCTACCCCATGGTCAACGTACAGGCGATCAGCCTGTCCGGCCCGCGCGACGCCCGCGCCGCGATGCATGCCATCCAGGAAAGCTTCTGCCAGGTGGTGCTCGACCCGCAGTTCGTCGACATTGGCGTCAGCCAGGAAGGCCGCGACTGGCGCATCGTACTGGCGCGCCCATTGCTCAGCGGGCGCCTGGGCGACTGGCAGGCAGAGGGGCAAAATGTGCTGCAGGCGATCAACGCTGCGCGCAAGGCCCCACGACAATGCGGCGGCCAACCCTTTGCCGCAGCACCCGCGCTTGGCTGGAGCACCGTGCTGGCGGGGGTGGCGGCCAACCATACAAGGGCCATGGCCAACCAGAATTTCTTCGACCACATCGACCGCGACGGCCGCACGCCGGGTGACCGTGCCGAACTGGCCGGCTACCTGTACCAGCAGATTGGCGAGAACATCGCAGCCGGGCGTGACTCGGCACAAAAGGTGGTAGATGGCTGGCTGGCCAGCCCTGGGCATTGCGCAACCTTGATGAACCCAGACTTCCGCGAAATGGGGGCTGCCTATGCAGTGGACCCCAAGAGCGATGCGGGCATCTATTGGACGGCGTTGTTCGGCACACCGCAATGAGCCGCCTTGCGCAGCGCCTGCGCGGTGCAACCAAAGCGCTGTCGCACGCGCCTGCCCAGGTAACTGGCATCTCCAAGCCCTACTTCCTCGGCAATCTGTGCCAGGCCATGGCTGGAGTTGCCCAGCCGCCAGCGGGCCTGTTGCAGGCGCATTTCCAGCCACCAGGCCTTGGCGCTCATGCCGTGGCTGGCCTGGAACTGGCGGTCCAGTTGCCGCCGGCTGATCCCCAGCTCTGCCGCCAATCGCTCGATGGACAGGCGCGCCCCCATATGGTGGCGCATCAACGCCAGCGCACGCTGCACCTGGCGCCCCTGCCCTGCGCCAGCCTCCAGCGAGCGCAGGGCATGGCGGCTGTCACGGGTCTCATCCACCAGCATGTCGGCCAACCCCTTGAGCGCGCGAGCGCGGCCACAGGCCTCTGACAACAGCGCCACCGCCAGGTCGATGGCTGCCGTGCCACCGGCGCATGTAATACGGGCCCCATCGATGCAGTACAGCTGCTCGCGCAGTACCTGAAGGTGCGGGAACAATGCGCGGAACTCGGTTTCGTGACGCCAGTGCACGACCACCCTGTGCGCCTCCAGCAAACCACAGGCCGCCAGCAGGAAAACCGCGTTGTCGACGCCGACCAATTTCACCCCAGCCCTGGCTGCGCGCCTGAGCAGGCTCTTGTAGCGAGGAGCCAACCCGGCAGTTGCCTGCGCGTTGCGGCTGCCGAACAGCACCAGGTAATCGAAACCCTCCAGCGCCAGCGAATCGGTAATCGCCGCCACCTGCACCACCGCGCCGCTGCTGGAAACCACAGGTTCCCCGGTCAGCCCGCCGAGTGTCCAGCTGCAGTAGCGCTGGCGGCTGTAATCTTTGTCGTCGGCGCTGAAACGCAGCTTGTCCAGAAATGCGCCAAAGGGCAGCAACGCGAAATCCGGCAAGGGCAGGATCAGCAGGCGAATATCGGGGGCCATGCGAGGATGTCCAGAAAGTACCTTCGAATGTCCAGATCATACCCTGCCCCAGCCACGCCGTCGCTTAGACTGGACACCTGGACACTGATCGAAAAAGGCGCGTTGCATGGCTCTGGATACCTGGCTCATTTACCTGCTGGCAAGCATCGGCCTGTCGCTGACCCCAGGGCCGAACAGCTTACTGGCGTTGACCCATGGCGCGCTGTATGGCGCTCACCGTACCTTGTTCACCATCGTTGGCGGTGTGTTCGGCTTCAGCGCGCTGATCGCCCTCGCCATGTTCGGCCTGACGGCCCTGCTGCAAACGTCAGCGGCATTGCTGACGGTATTGAAGTGGGTAGGTGGCGCCTACCTGGTGTGGTTGGGGATTACGCTCTGGCGCAGCCCGGCCTTGCACCTTGAAATGAACACGCGCCCCGCAAAGCTGAGCAATGCCGGTCTGTTCCGCCAGGGCCTGCTGTCGGCCATGGCCAACCCCAAGGTGCTGCTGTTCTATGGCGCATTCCTGCCGCAGTTCATCGACCCGCAGCGCGGCTTGCTCATGCAGTTTGTGATCATGGCCGCCACCTTCGCCAGCGTGGAGTTCGTGGTCGAATACCTGCTGGCTCGGTTGGCGTTCCGTATCAGGCCTTGGCTGGCCAAAGCTGGCAAGGGTTTCAATCGGTGCTGCGGGGGCTTGTTCGCGCTGATCGGAGTGGCGTTGCCGTTCGGCCGATAAATCTCAGAAAATCCCTACATTCGAGATAGGTGGTCAAGAAGCGCGCGACCTTTCGATCCAGTCCATAGTGAAATACCTCCCATACAGCGAGATGCGCTATGACACCTGCCAACGTGCTGACCACCCTCCCACCGTGTGACCCTGCCACACCGGAACGGGTCGATGACCTCCTGCAACGCCCGGGCCTGCGTATCGAGCGCATTGTTTCAAGCGGCCAGTGCAGCCCTCCCGGGTTCTGGTACGACCAGCCCGAAGGCGAATGGATCGTGTTGCTGAGCGGCAGTGCCGGCCTGCGCCTCGAGCATGAAGCCTACACACGGCTGCTGGCGCCGGGTGATTGCCTGGACATCCCGGCCCATTGCCGCCATCGCGTGGAATGGACCGCACAAGGCACCCATACCGTGTGGCTCGCCGTGTTCTATAGCAGTGAAAAACCCTGGCCTGCCTGCTGAGCGGGTTAGAATGGCCACACACATCCCTCGACATCACGACCATGATCCAGTCCGATCTCGACCTGTTCGGCCCCCAGCCACAACGGCTGGCCAGCCACACCGTGCTGTTGCCCGGCTTCGCCCTTGCGCAAGTCGAGCGGCTGCTCGACGCTCTGCGCCCTGTGCTTCGCGCAGCCCCCTTCCGGCACATGCGTACGCCTGGCGGGCTGCACATGGCGGTGGCTTTGACCAACTGCGGTTCGCTGGGTTGGGTCAGCGACGCCAAGGGCTACCGATACAGCCCGACCGACCCAGCCAACGGCGAACCTTGGCCAGCCCTGCCTGAAGCTCTACTTGACCTGGCCGGGCGTGCTGCGGCCGCGGCAGGCTTCGACGCGTTCGTACCTGATGCCTGCCTGGTCAACCACTATCTGCCCGGTACCCGCCTGAGCCTGCACCAGGATCGCGACGAAGCGGATTTCGGCCAGCCGATCGTGTCGGTATCTCTGGGGTTGCCGGCGGTGTTCCTGCTGGGTGGTTTCCAGCGCTCGGACAAGACCCGGCGAATAGCGTTGAGCCATGGCGATGTGCTGGTATGGGGAGGTGAGGACCGGTTGCGCTTTCATGGTGTATTGCCGATCAAGCCTGGCGTGCATCCGCGGATGGGCGAGCGGCGGATCAACCTGACGTTGCGCAAGGCGGGGTGATGCAGTCAAATAGCCACCCGACATTTTTGCCAGTAGACGAGCGCCCTCCTGCTCCCGGTTAATTGAGCTGACGCCGCCACTACCAGAGCGGTCTCGTTCAAGGGAGTGAACCCATGCGCTTGATGACCACATTCCTGCTACTGATGGCCCTCTTCGGGGCAAGCCGCGTCATGGCGCTGGATGCCAATGAAGAGGCCTATGTCGATGCGCCACCCGCCAAGTACCTGGTCTACTCCGTCACTTGGCAACCCACGTTCTGCATCATGCGGCCATCAACGCCTGGCTGTGACCAGGCACCGCAACGCTTTCTCACCCACGGTATCTGGCCCTACAGCGAAAGCAGCGGCCACCTCACCAACCGTCACCCCCAGTACTGCACCAATTCCCCTGACTGCACCAACGGCGAAGCCTGTGCAATGAGGGCCGATGAGATGAGTGCAGTGCTTGCCAACAAAGCCCTGCGGGACATCGTTACCCGCGAGCCCAAGGGCATGTTCGCGCACGAATGGCAAAAACACGGCACCTGCTCAGGCAAGGAGATGCAGGCGTATTTTCAGGACTTTGTCGACTTGAGAAAAGTAGTCAGTTTTGACAATCAAGCATTCAACGCGATGGTAGGCAGCGCTACCGAGTTCTCGAAGATTCGCGAGGCTTTCCCTGAGAACACTGAGTTCAGATGTTACCGGGACGAGCAGGGCAAACAGTACCTGCATGAGGTGTTCTACCTGATCGACGATAAAGGGAACCCGTATAGGGAAGAAAACAACCTGCAGATCGGCGTCCGTTGTGAAGCGCAGAAAACATGGATTCCGGCTGGTACCAAGCCTGTGTCCTGACGGCAGTTTTTACCCGGACAAGGATGCCAACCTCGAGGTACAGCGCGCGCTCGGACGCCTCTGTACCTGTGAGGGGCGATGTCGTCTTCATGGTCATTGCGCCTGAGACTGGCTCAGGTACTTGTCCACCCCAGCCTTGCCATCCCCTGCATCCCCCGCCACCTGCCACAACCGCCGCTCGATCCCCTGTGCCAGCAAATGCCCTACCGCCGACTCGATAGCCGACAGCACGCACAACTGCGCGGGTTCGTTGGTGGTGTAGCCCACTTCTGCTTCGAGCAGCTTCTTGAACTCGATGAACTTGAACACCCCGGCGCTACGCCCCACCGAGTAGATGGTCTTGCTGGTCATCACGTTGGCCAGTACCTGCCCGGTGCGGACGTCCACCGCCCGCAGGTTGACCGTGACCTGGTCCACCCGGTACTCGCGGGAGATGTCGATGCCCAGGTAGCGTGCCCCTTCCCCGCCGCTGCGCACATTGGTGTCGTAGGCGATGATGCCGCCTTCGAGCATCAGGTTGGCCGCTTGCAGCGGCGGCAGCTCGGTCTGGATGTTCTCCGGTACGTCGGCCTTTTTCTGCGAGGCGCGGATGATCTTGCGCTCGGTCAGCAGGTTCTGCAGGCCTTCACGCTCCAGCACCACGAACCAGCCGCTGGCATTGAGGGCATCCATCAGCATGCTCGCCGCCCCTTGGGTGACACTGGTGGAAAACGAGCTGGCCGGGGTCGGCTTGTACTGCCCGGTCTGGTCGCGGAAGCCATACACCACCGCCATCAGCCGGCCCTTGGGCCGTGGCATGTTGATCAGGTCGTAGTAAGTCGAAGCGCGCGGGGTCAGGGTCGGGCTTTCCGAGTCCTGTTCGGCCGACATCGGTTCGCGCAGGCCGCAACCTTGGAGGCCTTGCAGGGCGGCGAGGATCAGCAAAGTGCTCAGCAGACGTTTCATGGTGTTCTCTCCCCAGATAACAACCCGTCCCTCTCAGGGGTTCAGGCCGCTGACCTCAATGATCGAAATTTCTCCTGTGACGCGGTCGGTGACCTTGATGCTCAGGGCACCGGAGTCATCGATCACATCGATCAGGAAGGCATCGGTGGCCATGCTGCCGGTCTGGCCATTGCTGATGTTGTCCAGCAACTGCGACAACATCCGCGACTCCAGCTGGTTGCTGAAGCGCTCCAGGGCCGAGGTACCGCCAAAGGCGGAGGTGCGGTCCTTGAGGTCGGGGTCGTCATAGTCGTTCTGCGCCTGGGCATTGTTCAGCAACCAGGTGCCGTTGAGCGGGTTGCCACCGAACGCCGGATTGACCGGGGTGTACACCAGCTCCGTGGCCTGGGCGGTAACGGCGCAGGCCACGAGACAGGCGGCGATGCAGTGGGGTATACGCGTGTTCATAGCTCGTCCCTCTCCAGATCAGTGGTGTCTTGCAGCAGGCGTTGCAGCTTGCGTTGAATCACCTCCTGCTTGACCAGGTCGGCGGCCGCGACGGCCTCTTCTTTCAGTTGGGTGACGTTGGGTGGCAGAAAGCGGCGGTACAACACGTCGCGCTCGAACTCCACCGTGATCAGGCTGCCCCAGCGGGCATCCGGGCGTTCTCGCACCACCAGGTTGAAATCCAGGCGGCTGGTGGCACGCAGGCGGTCGGCAAAGTAGTAGTAAAAGTCGTGGCCGATGTGCGAGATGGTGTTGTCGACGATAAAGCCCTTCATCTCGTCTTCGGCATCGGCCTGCGCCACATCGGATACCCCGGCGGCCAGCAGCAGGCCAAGGCTCAGGCAAAACACGTTCAGGCGTTTCATGGCGCGTCCCCCGGGCTGCTGTGGGTCTGTGCGCCACTGGCGCTTTCGTTGAAGGCCTGCTCGGCGACGAACTGCCAGTCGCTGTAGTGCTCGAGGCCTTCGAAGCCGGACCACTGCGTGTCGAAGCCGCTGCGTTTGAACGGGGTGGCGTCGGAGCGGCTGTGCACCCCGGTGATGCGCCCGTCGATCGAACGCAACAGCCCCCATTCATCACTGCCGGTGACTGGGTCCGGGTACAACCGGCGGATGTGCCGTTTCGGCTCGGGAAAACGGTTATCCTCAAGCAGGTCGGCCAGCGCCTGCGGGTACTGCGCCAGGCCTGGCGAAGCGCGGTAATAGCTGCGCAGTGCCTGGGCATACTGGCCACCCACCCACAGCAACTGACGCTCCTTTTCGCGCTGCGCCGCGCTGGACCACAGCGTGCCGCTGGACGCCAGGGCCACGCTGCTGGCTGCGATCAGCAGCAATACACCCAGGTAGGTGAAGCCGTTGCAGGCCTTACCATTGTGCGAAGTGGCTGCCATCACGTGCCCTCCCTGTCGCACCGCTCTTGATGTCGGCCACGCCTCCGGCCACCCCTTCTGGCGGCGGCACCAGTTGCCAGGCATCACCGCGTTCGGTAATCGGGTCGATCGGGGTGTTGCGCAGGTAGCGCTGCTCGACCAGTTGTTCCAGCGAGTCGGGGTAGCGGCCGGTGTCGCCGTAGTAGTGGTCCAGCGCCTCTCGCAGCACCGCCAGGCTCTGGCGCAGGGCAGCCTCACGGGAGCTTTCCAGGCTGTTGAAGTAACGTGGCATGGCAATGGTCATCAGCGTGGCGATGATCGCCATCACCACCAGCAGTTCGATCAGGGTGAAACCTCGGCTGCGTTTCATGGCCGTCACCATTGCCCGTAGGGGATGTTGTTGAGGCCTTTGCCGCGGGCCTTGGAGTACACGTCGTAAACGTCTTCGCCGTCACGCGGGTTGTCCGGCCCGCTGTCATAGGCGCGCAAGCCCCAGCCACCGCCGTCATCGTCTTTTGCCGCCACCAGCGGGTCGTGCGGGATGCGCCGCAGGAAGTAGAACTTGTTGCCCTTGGCGCTGCGTACATCGCGCACCCCGTCGACCAGTACCTGCAGGTTTGGCGGGTAGCCACTGGCATCCAGGCCTTTTTCGATGAAACCTGCGTCAAAGGCCCGCTTGTAGGCATCGATGGCATCGCGGATCTGGTACAGCGCCTGACGCAATTGCTGCTCCTTGGTGCGGCGCACCACGGTTTCGGTCAGCGGTGCAGCCATGCTGGCGAGCAGCCCGAGCAATGCCAGGGTCAGCACCACTTCGATCAGGCTGAAGCCTTGCACGCGGCGTTTCATGGCCGTGGGCCCTTGCCGGCAGGTACCACCGCCATCTGGCTGTCGACAACCGGTGCATCGCCAGGCGCCTGGCCCGGCTCATCGGCCGGCAGCGCGCCGGCTGGCAAAGGCAGGGCCAGTTGGCGCACCTGCATGCTCGATTCGGTACCGGTGGCGAACTCCATGTCCGAGGGGCTCTGGTAAGGCAGGTTGCGTACGATCCGCGGGGTGATCGCCAGTACCAGTTCAGACTTGCTCATGTCATCGCGGTTGCTGCCGAACAGCCGGCCCAGGCCAGGGATGTCGCCCAGGCCCGGGATCTTGTTGCCGCTGGAGGTCTTGTCGTTGCGCACCAGCCCCGCCAGCACCTGGGTTTCGCCGTCGTGCAGGCGCAGGCTGGTCTGGGCGTTGCGGGTGTCGACCTGGACCGGGATGGTGCCCTGGCGGGTCGGCTCCAGCGGAGTGGCGTTGCTGACCTCGAGCGCCACCTTGATCGCCACCTCGTTGTTCAGGTGCACGGTAGGCTGCACTTCAAGCTTCAGACCGACATCCAGGTAGGTGACGCTTTCGGTGATCACCGGCCCTTGGGTGGAAGGTACCGAGGTGGCGCTGATGATCGGCACACGCTGGCCGATGTGGATGCGCGCCTGCTCGCGGTTGCTGACGCGGATCACCGGGCTGGCGAGGGTGTTGATGTCCTTGTCCTGGGCGTTGATCTTGGCCTGGGGCGCCGGCGAGATGCTGATACGCCCGGAGTTGATGCCGCGCAACTGGTCCAGCACGCTGACCGGGTTGCCCTCATCGCTCAGCACCCCAAAGGTATTGGGCCATTGCAGGCCAAGGTCGAGGATGCGCGAGCGGGCCACCTCCATCACCTCCACTTCCAGCACCACTTCAGGGTTGGACTGGTCCTGCGACTGCAGCAGCTTCTCGGCCATACGCACGGCGTCGGGAGTGTCGCGCATGGTCAGGGTATTGAGGCGCTCATCAACGAATACATCGCGGGTCTTGAGCATGGTCTTGACCATGTTCAGTGCGGTGTTGGCATCGATGCTGGTCAGGTAGAACGTGCGCATGACCAGTTCCTGGTAGTCCTTGGTCTTCTGCGGCGAGTCGGGGTAGACCAGCAAGGTGTTGTCGTTGACGATCTTCTGGCGCAGCTGGTTCTGTTCCAGCAACAGGGCTATGGCATCCTCGATGCGCACCTCGCGCACGAAGATGGTGGCCTTCATGTCCGGGCGCAGGTCCTTGTCGAAAATGAAGTTGATGCCGGCCACCTGGGACAGCACTTCGAAAATGACCTTGAGCTCGGCATCGCGAAACTCCAGGGTCACCGGGCGTTCCAGCTTGCTGCGCAGTTGCGGGAAGGGCTGCGCCGTGCGGGCCTGGACGTTCTCGATATCGCTGCGCAGCATGATGCCCTTCTGGTTTTGCGGGTCCAGGCGCAGCACCTCACGCATGTAACGCTCGGCACCGAACAGGTCGCCCTGGCGCAGCGCAGCCTGGCCCAGCGCAACACGGTCATCGAGGGTGCGCATCAGTTCCAGCTGGCGGATGCCCTCATGCGCGCGGCGGTTGTTCGGTTCCAGGGTGAGCACGCGGCCATAACCAAGGCGCGCGCCGGCGAAGTCGTGGCGGATGCGGTCGCTGTCGGCCTGGCCAAGCAGCGCCTCGACCGCGTGCTGGCGGCCTTGGGCCAGGGCAATGTTCAGGTCGGTGTCACGCGGGTCGTCGCGCAGCGCCTCTTCCAGGCGAGCGATACCGGCCTCGTACTGGCCTTCTTTCATCAGCGCCTGGCTGTCCTTGCGCACCGCGCTCGAACCGCAGCCGGCAATGGCCACACAGAGCGCCAGCAGCATGAACGGAGCAGGCTTGCACAACTTCGATGGCTTCATGGTGCGCTCCCGACAGACAGAGTCTGTGACTGGTGCAAAGGCAGGTAGACCAGGCCCAGCTCATTGGCCGAAACCCGATCGAGGCGGTAGGTGTCGTCAATCACGTCGCCCTGGCGCACGACGTAGAGTTTTTCGCCGCTGCGCAGGAAGACCTGCAGGTCATCGCGATCGCCCAGGCGGCCGACGAACTGGAAAGGCAGCGCCGGGGCTGCGGGGGCAGCGGCTACCACCGAGGTGGCGACCACAGGTTGTTCGGTGACCGTGGCCAGGGCCTTGGGTTTGGCCCATTGCTGGCGGGGGAACAGGTCGCGCGTGGCTTGTTCTGGCTTCATCACCGGTACGCCGGCACTCTCTGAAACCGCTTGTGTGGGCGCCGGCTTGCCGGCGATCAGGGCCTCCTCGCTGTCCTCGCCGAACCAGTGCCCAGGCGCCCAGGCCAACGCCCCGGCAA
>NZ_MOMO01000266.1:0-2548 GCF_009933855.1 Pseudomonas sp. SG-MS2
GGTCGTGCGGCAGCAACTGCAGGGCCTGCTCGAAACTGGCCAGGGCCTGCTCAGGCTCCATGGCCAATTGCAGGTTGCCGAGCGTTTGCCACGCACTTGCGTCATCCGGGCGCCGCTGGCAGTGGCGTCGCGCTTGGGCGAGATCGACGGGGGCCTGGGTATGACGGGGGTTTGGCGTGCGGGCGCGCTGGGGCTTGGGCATGAAGAACGGCCTTGTGGCAGAGGGACTCTAGCTTGAATGCTATCCCTGTGCTGGCCAGGTCAAAGCCCGGATAAGGCGCTGTATCTGGAGGGTCGGGGGCGCTTTGCGCCCCAATCGCCGGTAAGCCTGCGAAGAGCGCGGCGTGCGCCGCGCTCCTGGCTTTATTACTGCAGCAGCGACAGCATCTGTTGCGGCATCGAGTTGGCCTGGGACAGCACCGAGGTACCTGCCTGTTGCAGGATCTGCGCGCTGGTCATGGCCGATACCTCAGTGGCGTAGTCCACGTCCTGAATGCCGGAGCGGGCAGACGTCAGGTTGGTCACCGTGGTGGAAATGTTGGTGATCGCCGAATCGAAGCGGTTCTGGATCGCACCCAGGTCCGAACGCATGGAGTCGATGGTGTTCAGCGCGTTGTCCAGCGACGTCAGGGTGTTGGTGGACTTCTTGGTGACCGCGTTGTCGGTATCGATGGTGATGGTCGCGGTGGTGGTGGAGCCGCTGGTGGTGGTGTCCACTTCAGCCGCGTAGGTCTTGCCGCCAACGGTCAGGAAGTAGTTGCCATCGGCGTCTTCCGACAATGTGCCACCGCTGACGGTGGTACCGGAGCTGTCGACATAGCTGGTGTTGGTGGAGGTGATCGCGGTACCCGAGTCGTCGGTCAGGGTGGTGGCGGTCAGGGTGGTGTCGTAACCGTTGACGTTGAAGTCGCCCAGGCCCAGGGTCTCGGCATTGATTTCGCTGAGCGAAATCTCGATGGTTTCGCCGTCGTTGGCACCTACCTGGATGCTGATGGTCTGGTCTTTGGCCAGCACGTCGACGCCGTTGAACGACGTTTGTTCGGAGATACGGTCGATCTCGTCCAGACGCTGGGTGATTTCGTCCTGGATCGACTGCAGGTCGGACTGCGAGTTGGTGCCGTTGGATGCCTGCACCGCCAGCTCACGGATGCGCTGCAGGTTGTCGTTCACCTGATCCAGTGCACCTTCAGTGGTCTGCGCCAGGGAGATGCCGTCGCTGGCGTTGCTGCTTGCCTGCTCAAGGCCGGTGATCTGCGAGGTCATGCGGTTGGCGATGGCCTGGCCAGCGGCATCGTCGGAGGCGCTGTTGATTTTCAGGCCCGAGGACAGGCGCTCGATCGAGGTGCTCAGGCTGCTTTCCGAAGCACTGAGGTTTTGCTGGGCGATAAGCGAGGTGATGTTGGTATTGATCACAGACATCTTGCAGTTCCTTTCGTGGGTGGGCACTTGTGGCAAACACGGCTTTGGCGCTCCACGCGCTCAGCGCCGTTGTCTTGCTGTCAGCGCGAACATCGGCGCACGGAAAACCGACCTTTAGCGCCACACTGAAAAAAAATTGCCCCACCCACGGCGCGCCACCGGCTGCCCGGTCGCTCAAGCTGAACAGCAAAAGCGCCTGTATTAGCCCCTTTGCCCACACCCCGGCGGCGCTATAACGCTGCACATCATTGTCTACGGCCGGGTGCCGTCAACGGGAGTGCCCATGAACCCATCGACCCTGGTCGGCCTGCTCGCCAGCCTGCTCCTGCTGACCGTCCTGCTGCTGTTCAGCGCACAGCAACCGTCGCTGCTCATCGACCTGCCTGGCCTGGGCATCGTGGTGCTGGGCACCTTCGCCGCCACCTGCATCAGCTACCCCATGGCAGAGGTGCGGCGCGTGCCGGGCCTGTTCGCAGCCGTTGTGCGAACCGAGCGTGAGCGCACCGAGCTCGATATCGACGACCTGGTCAACCTCGCCCGCCGCTGGATCGATGGTGACAGCCGCGCCGTGGAAAACGCCCTCGCGCAAGTACGCAACCCGTTCATTTGCCACGGTGTGCAACTGCTGGTCGACCAGGTAGGCGAAGAGGACATTCTTGAACTCATGCAATGGCGCATTGCCCGGCTGCGCGCCAAGGAGCGCGCCCAAGCCCAGATCTTCCGCGCCATGGCCAGCTACGCGCCGGCCTTTGGCATGCTGGGCACGCTGGTCGGCCTGGTGAACATGGTGTTTGTGCTGGGCGACGGCGACCTGGGCAGTGTCGGACGGCAGATGGCGTTGAGCCTGACCACTACCCTGTACGGCGTACTGTTGGCCAACCTGTTGTTCAAGCCGGTGGCGGTCAAGCTGGAGCGCCGTACGGAGCGGCGCGTGGTGATCATGAACATGATCCTGCAAGGCATTTCGATGATGGCCAGAAAACGCAGCCCGGGGTTGATGCGCGAAACGCTCAAGGCTTTCGTCGCCCATTACCATGACGAACTGCAGGACGAAGGCCCCCGCCCCGCCCGCAAGCCGCTGTCACTCGCCTGGCGCCGACGCCCATGATGCCCGATGCCTCGCCCAGCA
>NZ_MOMO01000266.1:2576-25861 GCF_009933855.1 Pseudomonas sp. SG-MS2
CCACTGGCTGGCGCACCAGTGCGCCCTCGAAACCGAACTGAACAAGGCCCGGCAGCGCCAGTGCAACCTCAAGCGTGCGGCAACCGCCCCGCACTGGCTGGATGACCCTTCGCACGAAGCTGAAAGCGAAGGCTGGATGCTGACTTACCTGGACCTGATGACCCTGCTGCTGGTCATGGTCCTGGCCATGCTGGCCCAGGCGATGATCAACCGCATCCCTTCGCCAGAAGCGCCTGCGACGCTGGCCCTGCCGTTCGACACCGCCAGCCTGACGCACGTCGATGCGCCGGGTGCGCTGTTACTGGTCCCCTCCAGCGTCGGCGAAGTCGCGCCCCCCGAACCCGTGGCCGACGAGCCGCTCGCTGCCGAAGAAGCAGCCCCTGCCAGCCCCGCCCCGGAACCGGAACCCGACCCGCTGGCAGCGTTGCCCGTGGACCAGCTGGGCAGCGATGTGCAAGTGATCCGAAACGAGCGCAGCGTCAGTTTCCGCATCGACAGCAGCATCCTGTTCCCTTCCGGCCAGACCGACCTGGACCCCAAGGGCATGCAGGTCCTGCAACGCCTGGCGCGGGTGCTGAGCACGGTGCCGCACCGGATCGTCGTCGCAGGCCATACCGACACGCGCACCATCCGCAGCGCGCGCTACCCGTCCAACTGGGAGCTTTCCGGCGCCCGGGCCGGCAGCGTGGTCCGCTACCTGCAGCAGCAAGGCATCGCCGGTGACCGGCTCAGTGCCGTTGGCCTGGCCGATACCCAACCGCTGGGCGACAACACCACGGTACAAGGGCGGGCGGAAAATCGCCGGGTCGAGCTGACACTGGAGCAACGACCACAACCGTGATGCAGCCCTGCAGAAAGACATGGAAGCACTTTTTTCTGCAGGGCCATCAGGCCACTCACTATGCTTGAGCCAGCCGCAGGAAGCGGCCCCTTATTCGCGACAACGGAGCGTCCATGTCCCTTGCCCTCGTCCACAGCCGCGCCCAGGTTGGCGTGCAGGCACCTGCTGTCAGCGTCGAAACCCACCTGGCCAACGGCCTGCCCCACCTCACCCTGGTCGGCCTGCCCGAAACCACCGTCAAGGAAAGCAAGGACCGGGTGCGCAGCGCCATCGTCAACTCCGGGCTGAACTACCCGCAAAGGCGCATCACCCAAAACCTGGCACCGGCAGACCTGCCCAAGGATGGCGGGCGCTACGACCTGGCCATCGCCCTGGGCATCCTTGCCGCTGACGGCCAGGTGCCGGTGGCAACATTGGCCGACATCGAATGCCTGGGCGAGCTGGCGCTTTCGGGCAAGCTGCGCCCGGTGCAGGGCGTGCTGCCTGCCGCACTGGCGGCGCGCGAGGCTGGCCGGGCACTGGTGGTACCGCGGGAAAACGCCGAAGAGGCGAGCCTGGCGGGTGGGCTGGTGGTGTACGCCGTGGGGCACCTGCTGGAACTGGTCGCGCACCTCAACGGCCAGGTGCCGCTGCCTCCCTTTGCCGCCAACGGTCTACTGCTGCACAGCCGCCCTTACCCCGACCTCAGCGAGGTGCAGGGCCAGGTGGCCGCCAAGCGTGCGTTGCTGCTGGCGGCTTCAGGTGCGCATAACCTGCTGTTCACGGGGCCGCCCGGCACGGGCAAGACACTACTGGCCAGCCGCCTGCCCGGCCTGCTGCCGCCGCTGGATGAGCATGAAGCGCTGGAAGTGGCAGCCATCCAGTCGGTAAGCGGGCACAAACCGCTTGATAGCTGGCCGCAACGGCCGTTTCGCCATCCGCACCACTCAGCGTCCGGGCCCGCGCTGGTAGGCGGAAGCTGTAGGTTTTCGAAATAGCTGCAAAAAAATCGAAATAGATGCGACTAAACAGAAGCGCTGGTCGCACTAACCGATACGGTCATGTCACTACAGCCACCTGCGCCCATCCTCCTGCCCTGTAAAGCTGATGTTCTTTTTCCGACGGCTGCACTACTTGAAGCAGGCGAGGAATATTTGTGGTTGCTCCACTTTTTAGTGAACTTTTTTTCGAAATTTGGATTTTTACACCGGCAGTAAGAGTGACCCTCATGGCTAAACGTGCAGAACGCGTATGCAATCTGAGGGCAAACGCCATTTCTCACGAGGCAGGTATAACCAGGTGGATAAACCTGTGAACAAAATCCGACGGCATGGTTGCCAAAGTTTAGGAAGTTATCGTAACCATATGATTTATAAATAAATTTTAAAATCCACACTAACGGTTGTGCAGGACAGGCCTTCCTGTGAGCAAATTTGGTTGTTTTTTGATCAACAAAGGCCGGAGCGGCGGAAAGGTCACCTAAACGCTTGATCACACGCCACGAAGCGCACCACCAACACAAAGTCATCCACAGACTTACACCCAGAATTCACAGGCAACCTGTGGATAACTTTAGTTAAAACAAGGCTTGCTTTTCAGAATCGAGAGTCACTAATATAGCGACAGCGAAACGGCACCACCCTAGAACAGGGAGTGTGACGTCAAAGAATTGGCCATGGGCCTAAAAGGAAAGTCCCGCAATTGTGCGGGACTCAGATGCTGTAAAGGGCAAGTTTTCGACCGCTCTCCCTTTTCAGCGAGCTTGGCTTGGAGCCAAGGCGACAGGATTCTACGTCTGATCTGGTGCTGAACGCAATTATTATTGTGTATCTTCCGATCGTCTGCCTATTGCCTTGTCTCCACGCCCTTTAATGTGGAGAAATGCCAAATGGCTAATGGTAAAAAACCTGGTGAAAACACGGGCCGCGACGGTGGTATCTATCAGGAAGTAGGCCCGCGTGGTGGTAAGCGCGATAACTACACTACTGTGCCGGATAACACTCGTTTGCCACCGACGACTTCCCCAGGGGCTAGCTGGGTTCCGCGCAATCGGACTCCTGACAGCACTCGGTAAGCGTTGTAGGAAAACCGCCCCCCGGGGCGGTTTTTTTATTCATAGCGGTTTGCTCACGACGGATTACATCCTTGAGCAATGGTTTTGTTGAATTAAAGCTGTCGTCGAACAATTAAAACTGTCGCCGGTGGAGGGGAGCCTCTCGCTTCCCTTCATCGGGCAGCTTCACCAGCCTCCTCCGTCATCCCTCCCTACCTTGTATTGGCGTTTTTTCATGCCCCTCCCGATTCAGCCTGATGAAACTCTTCCGTCATACGTGAGAAGGAACCTGCTGCTTTATTGGGCCGAGCCCAAGGTAGAAATCTTCGAAGACCTGCGTACACGTCATGTGATAAAGACAGCCGAAGTCAGGAGGCTCGCTGAAGCCCTCGGCTGGCCTGGATGCTATGGGTTCAATCGACTTGTTCACAATCACACACTGAACGCGGCGTTTCACGTCATCAAAAGTGACTGGGATGTAGCCTACTCAGGCACTCAATACCTTTCTGAGGGGGAGCGCTTCAGTGAGTGGGATGCTTCCTTCTGCCCTGAATGCGTTAGGGAAGACCTCAAGGTCCACGGGTTTTCATACTGGAGGCGCTATGGCGCGTCAAAGGTGTCGGTCTGCCCCAAGCACAACGCTGTCTTGCTTAGGGATTGCCCTTTTTGCGGTCAGTTGTTCACTCGTATAGATCATGATCTCGATGTGATGTGGAAAACTTGCGGCGGCCGACATCTCGCCGAAGCCGAGGTTGTTCCTAACCATGACCCATTGGCGCTCAAGCGCGCTGAGGTTTACCAACGATTGTGCAAGTCGCCCCACATCATCCCTGGTTTGCATGCAGCCAAGGTGCTATTGGATAAGGCTACTGATTTGAGCCCGCAGCTCAGTGGCGAGGAAAGGGCAAAAATGCAGGCGATAGCCGTGACCATGAGCGAACTTGCAGAGAGGTTTGCCGATGTGCCGTCACCGACCCTTGAAAGTAGAGCTGGGACCATCACAGCAGTATTCATTCATGCTGTCGTAACGCTCTATGACAGCTATGACGATTTCGAACGTGAATTAATGTCCCTTGTGGGGAGCGTTCGATGCACTGATTCGCTCTGGAGCAGCTATCGGATAGCGGATACACGGTACGTCCACTTTGTAGAAGAAGACTATGTGCAGGGTTTGGGGGTCTGGTCCAGCCCGCGCATTGTGTTGGATGGGGTTGTAGTCCAGGTAGGTTGGCATAGGCCTCCAGCCAAGTTCTATCCCTGCTGCAACAGTCCGCTGTCTCTTCATAATGGCCCAACGCAGCGGAATACTACCGTCGCTGCTTGGCCCAGCATTCCCAAGATCGGCTTAGCAAATGCGCGAGCTATCGGGATCATAAAGTAGACCCCGCAGGCCCTAACCCGCTGCGACGCCTCGTTTAGGCAGCCAATGTTCTACACTCGAATCGGTAGAGCTGGCAACCCGCGAGAAGATCCGCTTTTTCCCTGGGACTGGATTTTCCTGCCTGGCTGAAATTCACCGGGTTCGGGGTCACGACGGGCGACAGACTCTCCATCGAGCTTCTCAACAGCGATATCGTACTCAAGCCAGTCCGCGAGCGCCGTGAATCTGATTAGCTACGCTTTGCAGGCCCTCTGTGTCGTCGTGTTGAGCTGTTGAAGCTTTCTAGCGAGGATATATGGGACGGCAGTCAGCCTACTGCCGTCTTTCTAGTCGGTGCGTTATTTGGCTGGATAGTTGGCGACTACTAGGTCCTCTCCGCTTTTGGTTAACCCAATGACTTGGTAGGCATGGCTTACGCCATCAACCTCCATGCCTGGGGATCCAGCTGGCATTCCTGGTACGGCTATCCCGACCAGATCGGTCCGCCCCCTGAGTTCTCGAACCTGCTCAGCTGGCACGTGGCCTTCAACAAGCTTTCCGTCGATCACAGCTGTGTGGCAGGACGCTAACCGTGGCGCTACGCCCAGCTTCTGTTTCACTGCGCTCATGTCCGTCTCAACATGGTCGGTCACTTTGAAACCATTGGCTTCCAGGTGCGCGATCCACTTCTTGCAGCAACCGCAGTTCGCATCTCGGTGAACGTCGATGGACAATGGCTCTGCGGCGTAGGCCGCCGAGGCCACCAGCAGCCCAGCGATTGCGGCTAGCCGAACGAGTATCCGGTTAGTTGGCATGAGTGTGCTCCTTACCGTCTTTGTGAACATGCGTCTTTGTCGACGATTTCGGGTGGGCGTCCGAATGGGCTTCGGCCGCATTGTGGTCACCGTGATGATCTGCCGCTTGGGCGGCGCCTGCGGGTGCAGCTCCATGGTCGTGAGCTGTCTGAGCATGGTCGTCATCTGCCGCTTCGTCGTGATCGCCACGCTCGGCATGACCGCTCCCGCCGTGCTGGCCCTCATGATTATGCATATCGCTTTCACCGCCGCCGTGCTGATGGCCGCCGCTCGTGGCCACTAAGGACTTGTACTGCTCAGGATTCATTTGGGGCAGTTGGTCAAGGAACGCGACGATTCCCCAGATGTACTCATCACCCATGCTCTTGCCCCAAGCGGGCATGCCGGTGGCTTTGATGCCGTGCTTGATCGTCCAGAACGCGGCAGCCGGATCGCCTCCGACACCCACCTTGGTGAGGTCAGGTGGCGACGGGTATAGCGCTTGGCTAAGTTCTGTCTTCCCAACGCCAGGGGCGAGGTGGCACCCAATGCACATGGCGTTGTAGTTGCCTGCGCCTGCCTTGATCAACGCAGCGTCCTTCAGGTCAGGCACTTCAATGTCTCGCGCTCGAACCTCAATCGACCGGTCGCGAGCCATGGCGAGAAACGAATGGACTGCCGGGAAGTGAGGATCATCGGCGCCGACATTCACCAAACCGAAATACGCCGTGCCCAGTACCGCAGCACTTCCGACAGCACCGGCCACAAGCAGCGTTGTAATTGTTCTTTTCATGTTGGAATTCTCAGAACCACATCCTGATGCCGGCAACGAAGCGTGCCTCATTAACATCTCCACCCTCGTCTCGGATGAAGTCAGCGGTGTTGCCGTAGGAGCGGCTCCAGGTAACGCCTATGTACGGGGCAAACTGGCGGACAATTTCATACCGTAGACGCAGCCCGACTTCGGTATTGGCCAGACCCGAGCCAACACCGCGCTCAGGATCGTTCTTGCCATAGAAGTTTGCCTCGGCCGTGGGCTGCAAAATCAAGCGATTGGTCAGCAGGATGTCGTATTCGCCTTCAAGACGCGCAGCAGTCTGGCCGTTCTCGCCGATGAACGCCGTAGCTTCGGCCTCGAAGTCATACAAGGCCATGCCCTGAATACCAAAGGCTGCCCAGGTCTGCGGTGATTCCGGTTTGAAATCCTGACGGACTCCGGCGACCACGTCCCACCAAGGACTGACCGAGCGCCCGTATAGCAGTTGCAGCTCAGCGTCTTCGGTTACCCCATTGGTGCGCTCGCCTTCCGAGCGAACCCAGAGTCGATTGATGTCGCCGCCTACCCAGCCTGATGCGTCCCAGGCCAGGGTGCTGCCCTCATCGGCGTCTTGGTATTCGAGCTGGTCCAATAGGAAGAAGCTGTTGATTCCGCTGTCGTGCACCTGGTGGCCACCCAAAGGCGGAAAGGCTGCCTCGCGGTCGGCATCAGTGAGCACTGGAATCGGCGTGCGGCTCGTTGTGGTCGGAGAAATCGCTGAACCATGATTCATCTGGGAATGGTCCATGCCCTTCATCGAACCGTGATCCATGCCCTTCATGTTTCCATGGCCCATTTTGCTGTGGTCCATCTTGCTATGGTCCACCGGGCTGGATTTGCTCTGGCTTTGAGCATGCCCCATCTGGCTGTGATCAACAGGGGCAGGCTGTTTCTGCTGTTTGCTCACCCCCATCTTGCTGTGATCCATCGCCGGCATCGATTCGGACGGAACAGCATCCATTTGCATGGAACCGTGCCCCATTTTCGAATGATCCATGCCCGAGTGATCCATTTCTTCAGCGGCGAAGCTGGGCGTTACGCCCAGCATGCCGATTGAAACAGTCAGGGCCAGCAGTGAAGGCCGCCCAAGGCTATTGACCATCTTTCCCTGCCTTAGCTTTGTCGCTGCCATGCGATTCCATCATTTTGTCGTGGTCCATGCCTTCCATCGAGCCATGGTCCATCCCCTTCATCGAGCCGTGGTCCATACTTTCCATGGACCCATGGTCCATGCCTTCATGGTTCATCCCCTGACCCTGCTTGTCCTGCGCACCTTTGGCTTTACCGGCCTCGGTGGATTTCTGGGAATGCTGATCATGGTTGTCGCTGGACCACGACGACGGGGCATAAACAGCCAACATGCCGACCATCGCAGCAGAGAGGAAAAAGGCGCTTCGTTTCATTGGTTTGCTCATCTCAAATCTCCAGCTCATTCGTCCACACGGACTTCTCGGAACATGCCCATTTCCATGTGGAACAGTAGGTGACAGTGATAGGCCCAACGTCCCAAGGCATCTGCGGTGACGCGATAGCTTCGTTTTGAGCCAGGTGGCATGTCGATGGTGTGCTTGCGAACCATGAAGTTGCCGTTCTCGTCCTCCAGATCACTCCACATACCGTGGAGATGGATGGGGTGAGTCATCATGGTGTCGTTGACCAAGGTGATGCGAAGCCGCTCGCCATATTTCAACCGCAGCGGTTCAGCATCGGAGAATTTGATACCGTCGAACGACCACGCGAACTTCTCCATGTGGCCGGTAAGGTGCAGTTCGATTGTGCGTCCAGGCTCTCGACCATCGGGATCGATGAAGGTGCTCCGCAAATCGGCGTAGGTCAGCACTCGGCGCCCGTTGTTGCGCAGGCCAATTCCCGGATCGTTCAGCTTCGGGGTCGGCGACATGGTCTGCATATCGACCAACGGGTTGTTTGTCTCGGAAGCCGGATGGCTCTGCATTGCACCGCTCATGCCGGCCATGCCCTCATGACTCAACCCAGCCATCGTGCTGTGATCCATGCCGGCCATGTTGCTATGGTCCATTCCAGCCATCTTGCTGTGGTCCATGCCGGCCATGTTGCCGTGATCCATTCCAGCCATCTTGCTGTGGTCCATGCCGGCCATGTTCCCCTGGTCCATGCCAGCCATGCCGCTGTGATCCATTCCGCCCATGCTGCCGTGGTCCATGCCCATATCGCTCATGGCGATGATCGGGCGCGGATCTACCTCCGGCACGGGCGCTTGCAAGCCTTCACGAACTGCCAAGGTGCCTCGGGAGTACCCGGTACGGTCCATGGATTGCGCGAAGATCGTATAGGCCTGCTCGTTTTCGGGTTCGACGATGACATCGTAGGTTTCGGCAACGGCAATCCGGAACTCATCGACCGATACGGGTTTGACGTACTGGCCGTCAGCAGCCACAACAGTCATCTTGAGCCCAGGAATCCGGACATCGAAATAGGTCATGGCCGAGCCGTTGATAAAGCGCAAGCGGATCTTCTCGCCGGGCTTGAAGATACCCGTCCAGTTGCCGTTCGGAGCCTGGCCGTTCATGAGGTAGGTGTAGGTATACCCGCTCACATCAGCGAGGTCGGTGGGGCTCATCTTCATTTCAGCCCACATCTTCCGATCCGCTACAGCGGCCGACCAGCCTTTCTCGCTCACATCGTCAACGAAGTCGCTAACTGTGCGCTTGTGGAAGTTGTAGTAGTCAGATTGCTTCTTGAGTTTGGAGAGCACCCGCGCCGGATCTTCATCCGTCCAATCGCTGAGCATGACGACGTAATCACGGTCGTACACAAACGGCTCCGGATCCTTGGCATCGATCACCAACGCCCCATAGACCCCGGACTGTTCCTGGAGGCCTGAGTGGCTGTGATACCAGTAAGTGCCGTTCTGGTGGACCTTGAACTTGTATTCGTACATGCCATCGGGAGCGATGCCGTGGAAGCTCAAGCCCGGCACACCGTCCATGTTGGCGGGCAGGATGATGCCGTGCCAGTGAATGGAGGTGTCCTGTTTCAGCCGGTTGCGTACGCGCAGCGTCACGGTGTCGCCTTCGCGCCATCGCAGGATCGGCCCTGGCACGGAGCCGTTGATGGCCATGGCCGTACGAGCTGCACCCGTGATGTTGACGGGCAGTTCGCCGATATACAGATCGAAGTCCGTGCCGCTGAGCACGTTCGGTTGGCCAGGGCTGGTCACGGCCCAGACCGGCGCGCGCCACATGCCGAGCCCACCCAGAAGTCCGGTAGCGGCCAGGCCTTTGACGAAAGATCGTCTCGTGGTTTTGCTTTGCATGCCGTTGCGTCCAGTCAGGTAGATCGCTGATATCCAGGCTGCTAGATGGTGCAGCCCTTGGGTTCATTGGAGCTCTCACCAGTCTCGTAGACTTTCGCCACTGCGCAAGACTGATGAGAGGCCGTAGTCTGAAACTGCCATAGTTCAGATTCCGGGGTGATTACATTTCTGTAAGCTCGGATCAGCAGCTTTCGTGGCCGGCATGCTTGCTCGACTGGGCGGCGACTGGCGCCTGCTCTTTCTTCTCCTGCGCAACCTGGTAGGCCTGCATGGAGCTTTGGCGAGCCGCTTCCATCCGCGCAAAGGTCCGGTCCGCGCCGCCCTCTGCCAGGGCGATGCCTGCCATACCGAAGGTAACGACCATCACAATTGCTTTGACCATGTTCATCTGGAGATCCTCAGTGGGTTCTGCGCCTCATGGCGTCAGGTACAGGGTCAAGTTAGCCTCGCGGTGCTGTCAGAAAACTGATCTCGACATTACTTTTCCGTCAGCTTCTGGTTGGGCGTCTTTTTTCCTGCAAACTGGAGATGCACCCCGCGTGGATGAGAGCAGATGAAATTACTCGTAGCCGAAGATGAGCCGAAAACCGGCGTCTACCTCCAGCAAGGCCTAACAGAAGCTGGCTTCACCGTTGACCGGGTGATGACAGGCACTGACGCCCTGCAACAGGCGCAGAGCGAAGCGTATGACTTGCTGATCCTCGACGTGATGATGCCGGGGCTCGATGGCTGGGAGGTCCTGCGGAAGATCCGTGCAGCGGGTAAGGATGTACCGGTCCTTTTCTTGACTGCCCGTGATGGCGTAGACGATCGCGTGAAAGGTTTGGAGCTGGGCGCTGATGATTACCTGGTGAAGCCCTTTGCGTTCTCGGAGCTGCTGGCTCGGGTTCGCACGTTGCTGCGCAGAGGCAACGGTGGTTCTGCTCAAACCACCATGAAGATGGCAGACCTTGAGGTAGACCTGCTCAAGCGTCGAGCTACGCGAAACGGCAAGCGGATCGACCTTACTGCCAAGGAGTTTTCCCTGTTGGAGCTACTCATGCGCCGACGCGGCGAGGTCCTCCCCAAGTCGCTGATCGCGTCTCAGGTCTGGGACATGAATTTCGACAGTGACACCAACGTGATCGAGGTCGCGATTCGCCGATTGCGGGCCAAAATCGATGACGACTTCGCGCCAAAGCTCATCCATACCGCCCGAGGCATGGGCTACATGATGGATGTGCCCGAGTGATGCGCCCGCAATCATCGCTCGTCAAGCGACTGACCCTGATGTTCATGTTCGCGGTGACTGCTGTCCTGGTCGTTGCCGGCGTGGCTTTCTACGGGCTCAGTCAGCACCATTTCCGGATGCTGGATGAGCAGGCGCTTTCCGAAAAGCTGGAGTCAACGCGTCATATCCTGTCCATCTCAGCAGCGCGAGGCGGGCTCGACGATCAGGAGCAGCAGCTGCGGGCATTGCTCGGCGCACATCAGGATCTGTCGGCGAAAATCACCAAGGTTGACGGAACGGTCCTTTTTTCAGACTCCAAAGCCTCTCAAATTCCTCAACAGTTCGAGCAGGCGCACAGGGGCGCCGTTTGGGAATGGCAAGATGAAGCGCAGAACTTCCGCGGTATCACCGCCCAGTTGACCATCGCGGGCGAGCCTGAACCGGTGACGGCCGTGCTGATGCTCGATGTCACCACTCACGCCCATTTCTTTGTCACCCTGCAATGGTGGTTCGGCATCGGCTTGGTGATCAGCGCGATTGTGAGCGCCGGCTTGGGTTGGGTCGTGGCCAAGAGTGGGCTTCGGCCTGTTGGGCAAATCACCAAAGTAGCCACCGGGATGTCGGCAAGATCGCTCCGCGAGCGCATACCCCTGGAGCCCGTGCCGCTAGAGCTTCAGGAGCTCATCCTGTCTTTCAACGGGATGCTGGGACGGTTGGAGGATGCATTCGTTCGGTTGTCCAACTTCTCTGCCGATATCGCTCACGAGTTGAGAACGCCGGTCAGTAACCTACTGACCCATACCGAAGTGGTGCTCACCAAGAAGCGTGACCTGGATGCCTATGAGGAAAACCTCTATTCGAACCTGGAAGACCTCAAGCGCATGTCGCGCATGATCGACGACATGCTGTTCCTCGCCAAGGCGGATAACGGTCTGATCGTGCCCGAGCAGATCGATGTGGAACTCTCCGAGCTCGTATCCAAGCTGTTCGAGTACTACCAGTTCCTGGCTGAGGACCGGGGTGTTCAGCTGACCCTCCAAGGTCATGGCAAGGTTCGTGGCGATCGCTTGATGATTGACCGAGCGCTTTCCAACCTTTTATCGAACGCGTTGCGCTACACCCCGGAAGCCAACGAGATATCGGTGCAGATCGAGCAGACACATGAAAGCGTGATGCTTACCGTGCGTAACACCGGGGTAACCATCGATCCCCAGCACATTGGCAAGATCTTCGACCGGTTCTTTCGAGCCGATCCAGCCAGGCGGGAGGGAAGCCCTGCCAATGCTGGGCTGGGCCTTGCGATAACACGCTCTATCGTTGAAGCCCATAAGGGCCGGGTATGGTGTAGCTCCGTCAATGGCGTAACTGAATTCCACGTCTGTTTCCCACGTAATTAGGAAGCTTCTCAGCCACCATTGCTTACTCGCAGCTACTCGGGTGAGCTAAGTGCGCCGTTGCTTTTGAGTAGCCGGAGCGTCACTATCACGTTCCACATAGGTTAGGGGGGTATAGTATGGCGCACACTAAGGCGGCGAAGGATGAA
This sequence comes from Pseudomonas sp. SG-MS2, assembly GCF_009933855.1. Taxonomy (NCBI): domain Bacteria; kingdom Pseudomonadati; phylum Pseudomonadota; class Gammaproteobacteria; order Pseudomonadales; family Pseudomonadaceae; genus Pseudomonas; species Pseudomonas sp. SG-MS2. Next base: position 14,469 of record NZ_MOMO01000266.1, read on the forward strand.
CTGCTCAAGCGCGTGAAGCGTATCGCTGGTCAGATCCAAGCAATCGAACGTGCGTTGGATGGCGAAGCCGATTGCGCAAAGACACTGCATTTGGTTGCCGCAACCCGTGGGGCGATAAACGGGCTGCTTGACGAAATCATTGAGGACCATGCTCGGGAACATGTAGCGAAGCCCGGCCTGACTGACCAGGAACGAGCACAGGGTCTTGAAGAGCTTCTTGAAGCAATACGCCGATATTCGAAGTGAGAAACGCATGAGCACCACATACGTACACAGCCATAACTTTCTTGGTGTTGCTCACGACGACAATGCCAAGCGCACCTTGTGGGTAGTCCTGCTTACTGTCGTCATGATGGTAGCTGAGATCGCCGCTGGACATATCACAGGCTCAATGGCGCTGTTGGCAGATGGTTTCCATATGGCAACGCACGCAGGAGCATTAGGAATTGCAGCAGCGGCGTACGCCTATGCCCGAAAGCATTCTGAGAGTTCCTTCTACAGTTTTGGTACAGGCAAAGTAGGTGATCTTGGAGGCTTCGCATCGGCATTGATTCTTGGTTTGATCTCGTTAGGCATCGGTATCGAATCGGTACTGCGTCTTTTTGAGCCGACCCAGGTGCAGTTTGGAACGGCGACTATGATCGCTATCAGCGGTCTGATTGTGAATGTCGTCAGTGCTTTGCTTCTGGCTGGTGGGAGTCATCATCACGATCATGGACACGGCCACTCGCATAGTCATTCGCATGGGCCTCACGGCCACAGGCATGGCGAAGACAACAATCTGCGTTCAGCGTACGTTCACGTCCTTGCTGACGCAGTGACATCAGTCCTTGCAATCGTCGCGCTGCTCGCAGGCAAGTTTCTTGGCTGGGTGTGGCTTGATCCGGTTATGGGGCTCGTGGGCGCTGTCGTGATAGCACGATGGGCGTGGTCCCTCATGAAAGACACGGCCTCTGTACTGCTTGATAAAACGGACTACCACGTTGCTGAGGAAATTCGGGAATTACTTAATCATTCCGGCAAGCTACAGATCACAGACCTTCATGTGTGGAGGGTGGGGCCTGACGCCCGAGCGGCAATTGTCAGCGTGACTGGCTCGTTAGATTTCACAGCCGACGATATTCGTGCCGCACTGACGCCGATACATGAAGTGGTCCACCTCACGGTGGAATATAGGGCTGCGGCGAGTTAGGGCGTTTGTTGTTGGCGAAGCTGTACGGCGTCATCGCTCATCCAACACAAGCATAAGCGCCGCCACTAGCTCAAAACGACTGGTTAGTGCAGCCCCGACCCCTTAATGCTGAATTCATCCCGGTAACCTATACTCGCCCATCATGAAACGGTTCATTCGACTGCTAACCATCCTGATGCTTATCGTAGCGCTTCCGCTTAACGGGATGGCGGGCATCGATTCGGCGACTGAACCTTGCCCAATGCAGGCCATGGGCATGGAAATGATGGCGGGTATGGACCATGACTGCTGCCAGGACCAAGACCTGGGTAAGACTGGCGATCATGCCAAATCCTGCAAGGTCGGCCAGGAGTGCAGGACTGCCAGTACCGTACAGCTCAGCTTCCTGACGCCTGGGCTGACTTTCGCCAAGCCACGACCTGCCGATACCTACGCGGTAGGCATAGCGACAGGCTCTCCCCCCGATCCATGGCGGCCTCCCCGCGTCTGATTCCCTCTTAATTTCACACCGTCGTTCCGCCTAGCAGCGGGGCGATGGCACGCGCCTGGGCGCTGATCTTTCGAGGAATCATTTGATGACTCCCCAACGTTTTCAGGGACGGATAAGCACGGCCGTCCTGTTCATACTGCTGCCGGCTGTCTCGGCTCAGGCTGCAACGCTGTCGCTGGATGAAGCGCTGCAACTGGCTGAACGCAACGCTCCCTCTCTACAGGCCCGCCAGGAGCAGGCATCAGCTGCGCGCAGCGCGGTCATTCCAGCGGGCGAGCTACCCGATCCGCGCCTGAATCTTGGGGTACAAAACCTGCCGGTTGAAGGCGCCGATCGCTGGAGCATGAACAGAGACTTCATGACCATGCAGGTGGTTGGCCTGTCCCAAGAAGTACCGAACCGGGACAAACGCAAAGCACGTGTAGAGACAGCGCAGGCCATGGTCGATCGAGCCGATGCCGAGGCGATCTTCGAACGCTTGAAGGTTAGGGCGGCAACCGCACAGGCTTGGGTTACTGCGTACACCGTGCAGCGAAAGCTTGAACAGTTCGACGCCTTCTACAAAGAAAACCAGCTGCTGGCTTCCACGGTGCGGGCCCGCCTGGCCGGAGGCGCAGGCTCCACCGCCGATACGCTGGCTCCCAAGCAAGAAGCCGCGCAGCTGGACGAGCAGAAAGACGTTTTGTTGAGTCAGGCAGCCCAAGCGCGAGCCGCGCTGAAGCGCTGGATTGGGCAGGACGCCGAAGTAGGCGCGCCGACCTTCCCTGTCTGGCCTGTAGACGCAGCTGAATATTTGCACTCCGTCCATGCCCATCCGGAGCTCAATACCTACAACGCCATGACACGCGAGGCTCAGGCCCAGGTACACCAGGCTCAGGCGGAAAAGAAATCGGATTGGTCCTGGGGAGTGGATTATCAGCGCCGTGGCCCGGACTTCAGCAACATGGTCAGTCTGCAAGTCAGCTTCCAGTTGCCGTTGTTCACCAGCTCACGGCAAGACCCGATGATTGCGGCACGACGCGCACAAGTTCGCCAATTGGAAGATGAGCAGGACGCTGCCCTGCGCGAGCATCAAGCCCAGCTTGAAACAGACCTTGCCGAGTACCAACGCTTGCAACGGGCAGTGCGGCGCAGTCGCGAAACACTTTTGCCCCTGGCCGAGGACCGGGTACGCCTCGCTCTGGCGGACTACCGCGCCGGTAAGTCGCCGTTGAGTGAAGTGCTGTCGGCACGCCGGCAGCGTGTGGAGGCACTGCTACAGGATGTGGACCTGCAAGGACAGTTGGCGGCAACAGCAGCGCGTCTGCATTTCGTTTATGGAGAGGTGCTGGCATGAGGAATAGGTCGATTGGTTTGCTCGTGGCTCCTGCCCTTGCTATTGGGATAGGCGCTGGCTTCTGGCTAGGTGGGAGAGGTGCGTATTCGCCATCGCAGCCAGTAGGTGAGGAAAAAAAAACGCTGTACTGGTACGACCCGATGTATCCCCAGCAGCACTTCCCGGCGCCCGGAAAATCGCCGTTCATGGACATGCCGCTCGTGCCCAGGTATTCGGATGACACGGCTGGCGAGGAGCAGCCTGCGGTTCAGGTCTCGACTGGGCTCCAGCAAAACCTTGGGATTCGATTGGCAACGGTGACGGCTGGGCGACTAGAACGGACCCTGAGTGTGAGCGGCGTTCTGACGTTCGACGAACGCGACTTCAGCGTGTTGCAGGCCAGAACTGGCGGTTACGTCGAACGCGTCTATGGCCGAGCGACGGGGGACATCGTTGCCAAAGGCGCTCCACTAGCCGATGTGCTGACCCCGGAGTGGGCTGGTTTGCAGGAGGAATACCTGGCGTTGAGGCATGCCGGCGACGCGCAACTGACGGCGGCGGCACGACAGCGGCTCGTGCTCGCCGGCATGCCGGCCGACCTGATCAACCGGGTCGCGAGCACTGGGAAGGTGCAGCTCTCGGTCACCCTCTCCGCACCCACTGCCGGTGTAATTCAGGCTCTCGATTTGCGACCCGGCATGACGCTGACGCCGGGGCTTACCTTGGCAAGGATCAATGGAGTGGCCAACGTCTGGCTGGAAGCGGCTGTGCCGGAAGCCCAGGCTCAAGGCCTTCGCGAAGGCCAGCCTGTGCAGGCGCAATTGCCAGCGTTCCCAGGCGATCCCGTACCGGGCAAGTTGACCGCGTTGCTCGCCGATGCCGATTTGCAGAGCCGCACGTTGCGCCTGCGTATTGAGTTGCCCAACCGAGATAGGCGGCTTCGTCCTGGGATGACCGCTCAAGTGGCTCTCCATCCCGGCGAGTCTGCCGAGCAAAGCCTCTTGGTGCCTGCCGAGGCGGTCATCCGCACCGGCAAGCGAGACCTGGTGATGCTGGCTGAAGACGGTGGTCGCTTCCGGCCGGTGGAAGTCGTGTTGGGCCAGGAGAGCAAAGGCCAAGTTGCGGTGTTGCAGGGTCTTCAGGCAGGACAGCGCATCGTCGCGTCCGGGCAATTCCTGTTGGACTCCGACGCTAATTTGAAAGGCATCGAGGCGGCGACGGTGCAGGATAGTCAGCCTAATGCGGGGCCAGCCCTGCATGAAGCGGATGGCCGTGTCGTGCAGATAGACGGCACCCAGCTCACCGTTGCCCACGGTCCTTTCATCACCCTGGGCATGCCAGGGATGACCATGACCTTCCCTGTGGCTGAGCAGTCTCTCCTTGATGGGCTCAAGATCGGTGCGCAGATTCGCTTTGGCATACGCGAACGCGACGAGGGCATGGTCGTTGAGCAGATCAAAGTGTTGGAGGGCCAACCATGATTGCCAAACTGATCCGCTGGTCGGTAGGCAACCGTGTGCTGGTGCTCCTCGCCACGCTGTTTCTGGTGGCATGGGGCTTCGTCTCGGTGCGTAGCCTGCCAATCGACGCCTTGCCCGACCTGTCGGACGTGCAGGTGATCATCCGCACGTCCTACCCAGGCCAGGCTCCCCAGATCGTTGAGAATCAGGTGACCTATCCGCTGACCACAACCATGCTCTCGGTTCCGGGGGCCAAAACGGTACGCGGTTTCTCCGCCTTCGGTGACAGCTTCGTCTACGTGCTGTTCGAGGACGGCACCGATCTGTATTGGGCGCGCTCACGGGTGCTTGAGTACCTGAGCCAGGCGCAATCGCGATTACCTGCGGCAGCCAAGCCGATACTGGGCCCGGACGCCACCGGAGTGGGCTGGATTTATCAGTATGCGTTGGTCGATCGCAACGGCGGCCATGACCTGTCGCAACTGCGCAGCCTGCAGGACTGGTTCCTGCGCTATGAGCTCAAGACGCTGCCGGATGTCGCTGAGGTGGCCACCATCGGCGGTATGGTCAAGCAGTATCAGGTCGTGCTCGATCCGCTGCGCATGGCCAGCCTCGGTATCACCCAGGCTGAGGTGGTGGAGGCTATAGGCAAGGCCAACCAGGAGACCGGTGGCGGTGTACTGGAGCAAGGCGAAGCGGAATTCATGGTACGTGCGGCCGGCTACCTGCGATCGCTGGATGATTTCAGAGCGATACCCCTGCGACTGGCTACCAAGGGCGTGCCGGTGACATTAGGCGACGTCGCTACGGTGCAGATAGGTCCGGAAGCCCGCAGAGGCATAGGCGAACTGGACGGCCTCGGCGAAGCCGTAGGAGGTGTGGTGATCCTGCGCAGCGGGAAGAATGCTCGGGAGGCCATCGCGCACGTCAAGGCTAAGCTCGAAACCCTGAAGAAAGCCCTGCCAGCCGGGGTGGAACTTGTCACCGTCTACGACCGCAGCCAGTTGATCGACCGTGCCGTGGAGAACCTCAGTCACAAGCTGATCGAGGAGTTCGTGGTAGTGGCGTTGGTATGCGCAGCCTTTCTCTGGCACCTGCGCTCGTCATTGGTGGCTATCGTTTCGCTGCCCGTGGGAATCCTGATAGCGCTGATCGTCATGCGTCATCAGGGCATCAACGCCAACATCATGTCCCTTGGCGGAATCGCTATTGCCATCGGTGCAATGGTGGACGCTGCCGTGGTCATGATCGAGAACGCCCACAAACGTGTTGAGGCCTGGCATATCCGGCATCCTGGTCAACCTTTGCGGGGAGAAGCGCATTGGAGGGTAATGACGGAGGCGGCCGTCGAGGTAGGGCCGGCACTGTTCTTCAGCCTCATGATCATCACGCTTTCGTTCATCCCGGTGTTCACGCTGCAAGCCCAGGAAGGGCGCCTCTTTGCACCCCTGGCCTTTACCAAGACCTACGCAATGGCAGCGGCGGCTGCGCTATCGGTGACCCTGATTCCGGTGCTGATGGGGTACTGGATCAGAGGGCCACTGCCTGCGGAACAGCGCAACCCGCTCAACCGGGGCCTCATCCGGCTGTACCGTCCGGCATTGGAGGTCGTCCTGCGCCGGCCTCTGGTTACCCTCGCTGGAGCATTGCTCATCCTGCTCAGCAGTCTGTGGCCTTTGGATCATCTCGGGGGCGAGTTCCTTCCTCCGCTCGATGAAGGTGATCTGCTCTACATGCCTTCAGCCTTGCCTGGACTCTCGGCGCAGAAAGCTTCAGAGCTGTTGCAGCGAACGGATCGTCTGATTCGAACCGTTCCCGAAGTGGCCACTGTCTTTGGTAAAGCCGGCCGCGCCGAGTCAGCTACCGACCCGGCACCGCTGGAGATGTTCGAGACCACCGTTCGGCTCAAGCCCAAGAGTGAATGGCGTCCAGGAATGACCACGGAGAAGCTCATCGAGGAGCTTGATCGCACTGTGCGTGTGCCTGGGCTGACCAACATCTGGATCCCGCCCATCCGCAACCGCATCGATATGCTGGCCACCGGCATCAAGAGCCCGATCGGCGTGAAGGTTGCTGGCAGCGACCTGGACCAGATAGACCGGGCTACCCTCGCTGTGGAGCGGGCAGCGAAAAAGGTGCCTGGAGTGACTTCGGCGCTGGCAGAGCGTTTGACTGGCGGACGCTACATTGATCTGGATATCGACCGCCATGCCGCAGCTCGTTACGGTCTGAACATCGCCGACGTACAGGCCATTGTCGCCGGCGCCATTGGTGGCGAAACCATTGGGGAAACGGTTGAAGGCTTGGCCCGCTATCCCATCAGCGTGCGCTATCCACGCGAATGGCGTGATTCCGTAGAGGCGCTGCGTCAACTGCCGATCTACACCTCGCAGGGCGGCCAGCTGACCCTTGGCAGCGTGGCCCGCATACGTATTGCTGATGGCCCGCCCATGCTCAAGAGCGAGAATGCTCGTCCCTCGGGCTGGGTGTACATCGATGTGCGCGGCCGGGACCTCTCGTCTGTTGTGGCAGACCTGCGTCAGGCGATCGACAGCGAGGTAAAGCTCGATCCAGGCATGAGCTTGAGCTACTCCGGCCAGTTCGAATACCTGGAGCGGGCGAACGCCCGTCTGGCCTGGGCGGTGCCAGCGACGCTGGCCATCATCTTCGTGCTGCTCTACCTGACCTTTGGCCGCCTCGGTGAGGCGTTGCTCATCATGGGCACGCTACCGTTCGCGTTAACTGGGGGCGTTTGGCTGCTCTATCTGCTGGGCTACAACCTGTCGGTGGCCACAGGCGTTGGTTTCATTGCCCTAGCCGGCGTAGCGGCGGAGTTTGGGGTGATCATGCTCATCTACCTGAATAACGCTTGGGCTGAGCGTCAAGCCAAAGGCGAAACCACACGAGCAGCGCTGCTCGACGCGATCCGTGAGGGCGCGGTGCAACGCATCAGGCCCAAGGCAATGACTGTGGCAGTCATCGTTGCAGGCCTGCTGCCCATCCTCTGGAGCAGCGGTACCGGCAGCGAGGTCATGAGCCGCATCGCGGTGCCCATGGTGGGCGGCATGCTCACCGCCCCCTTGCTTTCCCTTTTTGTAATCCCTGCGGCGTACTGGCTGATCCGCCGCCGCGAACTTGCTGTAACTACCCCCAACCTCTCAGGAGAAATCCTATGAAAAAGCTAATTGTTATCGCAGGCCTGATCACCGCTTTCGCCACCAGTGTGCATGCCCAGGACATGGATGGCATGGACATGAAGAAAATGCCAGCTTCCGCCGAGGGGGACCAAGGCAGCCAGGCGGCACCCACTGCGCATGCTGAGGGGACAATAAAGGCGCTGGATCCTCAAAGCGGAAAAATTACCTTGGCGCACGGCTCGGTAGCAGAGCTCAAATGGCCGGCGATGACCATGGGTTTCCAAGCTGAGCCTGCACAGCTGAGGGGCTTGAACGTAGGAGACAAGGTGAAATTTGGGTTCCGTATGGAGGGAAGCGTCGCGAAAATCGTGAGCATCCAGAAGCAGTGATTGAAAAGCCTTGAATGATCGGGCGCGCCTTCATACCGGGATGATTCGGACAAGCTTACAGAAATGTAATCAATCTTCAGGAACCCGTCAGGTCGAACGCTACATACCGTCATGAGACGGTGCATTGGCATCACATCGACCCGATACCGGAGATATGACCATGAACAGTCGCTTTGATGAATGCATCTCGGAATGCCTGCGCTGCGCGCTGGCCTGTGAAGGCTGCGCGTCAGCCTGCCTGCAAGAGCAGGACGTAAAAATGATGGCAGACTGCATCAAGCTGGACAGGGATTGCGCAGATATGTGCAAGCTTGCGGCTACCTTGATGGCACGAGAAAGCATGCTCGCCAAGGAATTTTGTGCGCTGTGCGCCAGGATTTGCCGCGCTTGCGGGGAGGAGTGCGGTAAGCATAAGGCAGACCACTGCCAGCATTGCGCTCAGGCCTGTTTGGCCTGCGCACAATCCTGCGAAGCAATGGCTGCCTAATTAATTTCGACCGACCGTCGCTGTTTTGCAAAGTACTTAGGGAAGACCTCGGTCGGTCGATCACAACGCCCCCAGAGAGGCGGGTAGTCACTGGTGACCACTCTGCCGACAGAGGATTGTATCCCGGCATGTAATGCAAGGGCCCCAAGGTAAAGGGCCCCTGCCGCCCGACCAGCTGTAGCGCTCGTCGTGGTCAGCTTGTCCAAGAATTAACCTGTCCTTCGGTCAGTTTTGACCCCGGCAGTTAATTCCGGCAGTGCGATATTCGAGGATTCTCAGCTCTCCTGTTGAGTCTTCGTAATTCATCTGCGCCGGCATCACGTCGCAGCTGCCGTAGGTCGAAGTCCTGCTGATGATTCTCGCCACATCCAGCTTCATTCCGTAGCGATAATGGATCACCTCAGGTGGTTTTTTTCCATTGGCAGCTGCGTATGCACGCATAGCCTGCTCATTCGCCTGAATCATTTTCCCGTGCAAGCGATCAGAACCTCCTTCGGAGAAAGCGGATGAGGAGGCGATTAAGAGAAGTAGGCCGGCGATGCATTTGGCTTTGATCATTTCAGTCACTCCATGAAAACATGACTGAAGCCTAAGGCCTGGTAGCTGTCATCCATGTGATCCAGGCATTACATCTTTGTAAGGCTGTGCTGGGTGACTGCGCTATCCCCACGCAGACAGTTTGCGGTACCCGTCTCCGGGCCGGCCGACAGAGTTCGAGCAGGTGTGTTGCGAAAGGTAGATGGGCTCAGATGAGACGATCGCATGATTACCAGAAGCGCAGGCTGCAAAAATCTCCAGAGGCCGCATGGTGACTGACTTCGACAGTTTTAGTTCTCTAGATCACCGACCTAAATCGGCTTTTAAGCGCTCCGCGACAGTTTTAGCTTCTTCTTCAAGGTCACTGCAGGCCCCGGAATTTGGGCCTCTGGTACGACAGTTTTAATTCTCTAAATCCAGCAAGGCGCTCCGCCCCCTGATAGCTTGGAAACGGCCCTTACAGAGAGCTGCAGCTGGGCTCAGTTATTCTGACAACCTGCTCGCACCTGCCGCTTGGTCCCATCGTCCCTATCACGTGAACGCTCGTGACGTAAATGATGATTGCGAAGCGACGAGCGCACTGCCCCACGCAGCGTTTGAAGAGTCTCGTGGCTTCGGATAGCTTGGAGCTTATTTAAGCTACTGCGTACCGAGGCACTGCCATGCCCCTTTCTTCCCAAGAGCTCAGCGGTCGTACGACGCTGCTCACGCGCAAGGCTGACAATGCCGCTTTGTACCTAGCTCTCACGACAGCTGAGAAATCTCGCGCGATCAACGATAAGGCTGGCTTCATTGCTGACCCTAGATACCGTTTATTGCGCGTGGACCATCGGTTGGACGCAGCAAGAGGCAATGAGTTCGAGGTCGCTTTGGTCGACGATGGCGAATTATCAGTGGCCTTTTACGATAGGGTCACGCTTCTTCATTTCCGCGGGATCAACCGACAGATTGCGCAAAATCGAGTGTGGAGATCGTCGAACTCGCGTCATGACAATGCGTTGCGTGATATCACGAGGAAGGTCTTTTTTGACTACCTCATTCAAGACCATGACATTCTGCTAGCGGATGACCTGATGACTGATGGTGGAAGATTCAACTGGCACCGCCAGGTCTCTCACGCGATTGAGCAAGGCCTTCACGTGCTCACTTACGACTCGGTGACGCTAGCGCTACGTTCGATTAAATTGCAGCGCGAGCTGAATGATCTTATGGATCAGGCTTGGTCTCACTCGCATCACGTGCGCTTCCGAGCCTTAGTATCGCAATTCCCACTAGGTGCACAGCCAGAAGACATCGAGCTACTCAACGCGTGGATGGCGAGTGCTTAACTTGTCGATCACCGGCGCTCCAGAATTTTGTGTACTACGCTTCACCTCTCCAACCAGTCGAGGTTATTGCGTATGGCCAGTGGGATTTTTCATGTGGAATTTCGCGCGAGCACAGGTGATTTCGGTGATGGGCTCGTGGTTGTTAAGGACGGCGCGGTGAATGGGGGCGATCCTCACTACCTCTACCAAGGGAAAGTCCCAACGCAATCAGGTGAGTTCGAATCGCGATTTACCGTTCGGAAATATCGTGATGGCAACGTGAACGTCGTAGGCATCGACAACTACACCCTGTTGGCCAAGGGGCGCGTTGATTACGAGGGTGGCACTATCGAACTGCGTGGCGCAGTGGAAGAGCACCCTCAGCTAACCCTCCAGCTCCATGGTCGTAGGATTCAGCAGGCAGTGTAGATCAGGTGTGAGGCCGCCCCAGCCTGACAGGCTGCTCATTGAGTTGGTTCTGAACAGGGGCGCAGCCCTGGACGGCTGTATCCCAAACAAGACCCTGCCGATAGGCGGGGTCTTTACTTTCGACTGATGAGATTTAGGTGGACGCCCGTCGAAGGAACAGCTCTGTCAGCTGCTGACGATTTACTGATGCACGGCGTTACAGCACCAAAGCTTATAGGGAACCGTGTGCCCCATCGCTCAGGCTTGACTGCCCCCTTGAAGCGGGCCGGCGCTGTATCTGCCCGAGAGCAATGCCCAGCAAGGCCAGCACGATGCTAGCGGTCTGGGTGACCGAGAGCGATTCTGAGCTGAGGCATACGCCAAAGGCGACGCCGGTAATTGGGTTTAACAGCTGCAGCATGCCTACCGTCCCCGCCTCTGGTGCCGAAATGCGGTAAACAGACACACGCAAGTCAACCCGGTCGCAATCAAGCTGACGTACGCAAAGGCCATGAGCCGCTCTGCATCGATCGGCGGGGGGCTACCCTCGACTAACACTGCAACAATCATCAGCTCGATTCCGCCTGCCTCCAGCTGCCAGGCGGTGGTACAGAGAATCGACGGGCCGTCATCCCAACGTTTGCCGAGCACTGCACCGATGGCTATGAGGG
>NZ_MOMO01000267.1:0-26471 GCF_009933855.1 Pseudomonas sp. SG-MS2
GCAGCGCTTCGCCACTGCAGACGATGCGCTGCAGGCTGCTGCAGCGGGCAACCTGGTCGTCGAGCAGGAAGGCCTGCAGCATCGAGGGCACAAAGTGCAGGGTGGTGACCTGATGCTGGGCGATCAGTTGTACCAGGCGCGCGGGGTCGCGGTGGTCACCCGGTGCGGCGATGGCCAGGCGGGCGCCGGTGATCAACGGCCAGAAGAACTCCCACACCGACACGTCGAAGCTGAAGGGGGTCTTCTGCAGCACTGTGTCGCTGGCATCCAGGCCGTAGGCCGCCTGCATCCACTGCAGGCGGTTGGCCAGGGCCTGGTGGCTGTTACCCGCGCCTTTCGGGCGGCCGGTGGAACCGGAGGTGTAGATGACGTAGGCCAGTTGCTCGGGCGCGCACGGCAGCTGCGGATCGTGCTCGGGCTGAGCGGCCAGCGCCTGGTCGAGCAGGAGCACGGGCAGCCGGGGCGGCAGCGGCAGTCGATCGCGCAGGTGCGACTGGGTCAGCAGCAGGCCGATGCCACTGTCTTCGACCATGTAGCTCAGGCGCTCGGCGGGGTATTCAGGGTCCAGCGGCACGTAGGCGCCGCCGGCCTTGAGGATGGCCAGCAGGCCAACCACCAGTTCCAGGCTGCGCTCGGCGGCGATGCCGACCGGCGTGTCCTGGCGCACGCCTTGGGCGATCAGGGCGTGGGCCAGCCGGTTGGCCTGACGGTTGAGCTGGGCGTAGCTCAGCGCGCTGTCGCCGAACAGCAGTGCGGTGGCATCGGGTGTGCGGCGTGCCTGGGCTTCGACCAAGGCATGGATCGACGGCGTGGCAGGGTAGGCGTGGGTGGTGGCGTTCCACTGGGTGAGCAAGCGCTGGCGTTCTTCATCGGCCAGCAGTGTCACCTCGCCAAGCGCCTGCTGCGGGGCATGCACCACTTGCGCCAGCAGGCGCAGCCAGTGGTCACCCAGGCGTTGGATGGACGTATGGTCGAACAGGGCTGTGGCGTAGGTCAGGCTCGCACTCAAGCCCCGGGCGTCCTCAAAGGTATTGAGGGTCAGGTCCAGCTGCGCGGTCTCGCCTGCCAGTGGCAGCGGCTCGATGGCCAGGCCGTGGCCGAGGGCCGTTTCGTTCGGCTGGGGCGCGCCGACCTGATGGTTGAACATGACCTGGAACAACGGGTTGTGGCTGAGGTTGCGCTCGGGCTGCAAGGCCTCGACCAGTTGCTCGAAAGGCAGGTCCTGGTGGGCCTGGGCCTGCAAGGTGGCGGCTTTGACCTGGTCGAGCAGCTGCTCGAAGGACAGGGTCGGCTGGCACTGGGCATCGATGACCAGGGTGTTGACGAAGAAGCCGATCAGGTCTTCGGCCTCGACCCGGTTGCGGTTGGCGCTGGGCACGCCGACGCGGATGTCCTGCTGGCGGGTGTAACGGTGCAGCAGGGCCATGAACGAGGCCAGCAGCACCATGAACGGTGTGGCCTGGCGTGCCTGGGCCAGCTGGCGCACGGCCAGGGCCAGGGCCGGCGGGATGGCCAGTGGCAGGCGCGCACCGTCGAATCGCTGCACGCTCGGGCGTGGCCGGTCCAACGGCAGTTCCAGCACCGGCACTGCGTTGCCCAGGCGCTGGCGCCAGTAGTCGAGCTGGCGTTCCTGCTCGCCGGCTTCCATCCAGTGGCGTTGCCAGATGGCGTAGTCGGCGTACTGCAGCTGCGGTTCTGGCAACTGGCTGGTCAGGCCCTGGCTGAAGCGGGCGTAGCAGTGGGTCAGCTCCTTGACCATCACCTGCATCGAGCGGCCGTCGCTGATGATGTGGTGCTGCACCAGCAGCAGCACATGGTCATCGCTGCCCAGTTGCAGCAACTCGGCACGCAGTAATGGGCCGCAGGCCAGGTCGAAAGGTTCACGTACCCGCGCCTGGATATGGGCCTGTACGGCCTGCTCATCGAGCGTGGTGAGCGTCAGTGCCAGCGCGACGGTGCTGTCGACCTGCTGCGCGACGCCTTGCTCGTCTTCGATGAAACGCGTGCGCAGGCTGTCATGGCGGCGCACCAGCGCCTCAAGGCTGGCCTGCAGCGCCGCCACGTTCAGGGCGCCGCGCAGGCGCAGGGCACAGGGGATGTGATAGGCGCTGGCCTGGCGGTCGAACTGCCAGAGGAACCATTGGCGTTGCTGGGCGAACGACAACGGCAGGCGGTCGAACGCTTCACGTACCTGAGGGATCGGCAGGCTGGCCACCGACAGGCCTTGCTCGCGCATTTTCAACAGGTACTGCCGGCGCTTTTCCAGCGGCAGCAGGACAAAGCGCTTGGCAATTCTCGAAGCGGCAGTGCTGTCCATCAGTGTTCCTCCATTTCGTCGAGCCAGGCTTCGAGGGTGTCGAGCTTGTTTTCATCGACCGCGGTTGTAGTGGTGTCCAGGTGAAGTGCCAGGGCTTGAAGGGTCGGATGCTGGAACAGGGCCTGAGGGGTCAGCTCGCGGCCCAGCTCCAGCTGGATGCGCGAGACCACGTTGATCACCAGCAGCGAATGGCCGCCCAGCTCGAAGAAGTCGTCGTCCAGGCCCACGGCCTGCACGCCGAGCACCTGTTGCCAGATGCCGGCCAGCTGCTCCTGCAACGGTGTGTGGGGGGCGCGGAAAGTGCGTTGGGCGTTGCTGTCGGCTGGTGCCGGCAGGGCACTGCGGTCGAGTTTGCCGTTGACGGTCAGGGGCAGCTGTTCGAGCCACATGCAATGGGCCGGCACCATGTAGTCGGGGAGCTGCGCCTTGAGCGCGGCGCGCAGGGCGCCGGTGTCGCCGCCCTGGCCTGCATGCGCCACCAGGTAGGCGAGCAGGCGGGTGCCGGCGGGCCCCAGGNCGGCGATCACCACTGCCTGCGCCACCGCCGGCTGCGCTAGCAGGCTGGCCTCGACTTCGCCCAGTTCAATACGGAAGCCGCGGACCTTCACCTGTTGGTCGATGCGCCCGATGTATTCGAGGGTGCCGTCGCCACGGCGGCGCGCCAGGTCGCCGGTGCGGTAAAGGCGGCTGCCGGGCTGGGTGGAGAACGGGTTGGCGATGAAACGCGTGGCGCTCAGCCCGGCGCGGTTGAGGTAGCCTCGGGCGAGGCCCGCCTGGCCGATGTACAGCTCGCCGACGCAGCCCGCCGGAACCGGCTCGAGTTCGCCGTCGAGCAGGTAGCCGCTGAGGTCGTCGATCAGTTCGCCGATCGGGCTCACCGTGCGGTTCAGGTCATCCAGGCCAATCGGTCGATAGGTGACGTGCACAGTGGTTTCGGTGATGCCGTACATGTTCACCAATTGTGGCCGCTGTGCGCCGAAGCGCTCGAACCAGGGGCGCAGTGCAGCCACGTCGAGCGCTTCGCCGCCGAAGATCACAAGGCGCAGGGCAAGGTCTGCCGAGGTGGCGATGCACGCGGCCTGGGTCAGGGGTTTGAATGCCGATGGTGTCTGGTTGAGTACGCTCACACGCTCGTCCACCAGCAGTTGCAGGAAGCCCTGCGGGTCGCGGCTCAAGGCCTGCGGCACGATCACCAGGCGGCCTCCATGCAGGAGCGCACCGAAGATCTCCCACACCGAAAAGTCGAAGGCAAAGGAGTGGAACAGGGTCCAGACGTCATTGTGGTCGAAGCGGAACCAGCGATCGCAGGCGCTGAACAGCCTCAGGACATTGCGCTGGCTGAGCAGCGTGCCTTTGGGCAGGCCGGTGGAGCCAGAGGTGTAGATGATGTAGGCGAGGTTGTCGACGCTGCTGCGCGGCGCGGGATTGGCCACCGGCTGGTCGTCGTAGCCGGCCTCCAGGTTCAGGCGCAGCAGCCCGCCGTACTCTGGCAGTTCGGCGAGCAGGCCGGGCTGGTCGAGCAGCACCTTGATGCCGCTGTCGCGGACCACGAAGGCCAGGCGCTCTGCCGGGTGCGCGGGGTCGAGCGGCACGTAGGCGCCGCCGGCCTTGAGAATGGCCAGCAAGCCGACGATCATCGCGAAGCCGCGCTCGGCCGCCAGGCCCACCGGCACCTCGGCGTCCACGCCTGCCGCGATCAGGCGGTGTGCCAGGCGGTTGGCGCGCTGGTTGAGCTCGGCGTAGCTCAAGGCCTGGCCCTGATAGCGCAGGGCAACAGCCTGCGGGTGGCGTTGTACCTGGGCTTCGATGCGTGCCGCCAGCGCTTGCGTTTGTGGGTGGGCGACCGGCGCGCCGTTCCAGGCGTCCTGGACCTGCGAGCGTTCGGCCGGGTCCATCAGGGCCAGTCGTGCGAGCGGCAGCCCTGGCTGGGCCAGGGCCTGTTCGAGCAGGTTCAGCCAGTGCCTGGCCAGGCGTTGCAGGGTGGTGGCGTCGAACAGCGTGCGGTCGTAGGTAAAGCTGGCGCTGAGGCCGTGTTCACCCTGGGCCGTGCTTAGCGCCAGGTCGAACTGGGCCTCCTGCGGCTGGCTGTCCAGTGCCTCCAGGTGCAGCGCACCCAGTGGCGCGGCATCGGCCGCCTGGTGGTGGTTGTACAGCACCTGGAACAAGCCCTGTTGCGGGCCGCGCTGGGGCAGCAGGGCTTCGAGCAGTTGCTCGTAGGGCAGGTCCTGGTGGTCTTGGGCTTCGACCATGGCCTGGCGGGTCTGCGCCAGCAGCCCGGCAAACGACAGGTCGGCCGTGCAGTCGGCGCGCAGCACCAGCGTGTTGACGAAGAAGCCGATCAATTGCTCGGTTTCCAGGCGGTTGCGGTTGGCCACCGGTACGCCGATGCGGATGTCCGGCTGGCCGGTGTAGCGGTGCAGCAGGGCCTGCCAGGCCGCCAGCAGCACCATCGGAACTGTCGCCTGGTGCGCGCTGGCGAAGCGTTGCACGGTTTCGCCCAGTGCCGTGGGCAATGCCAGATGCAAGCGTGCTGCCGGGCGCTTGGCGTTGTCGCGACGGGGGTGATCGCAGGGCAGCTCGAGCACCGGTTGCTCGCCGGCCAGGCGTGTGCGCCAGTAGGCCAGCTGGCGCTCGCGCTCACCGTCATCCAGCCAGCGACGCTGCCAGGCAGCGAAGTCGGCGTATTGCAGTGCCAGTGCGGGCAAGGCTTGGCCTTGATAGAGCGCGCACAGCTCGCGGACCATCACCTGCATCGACCAGGCGTCGGAGACGATGTGGTGCTGCACCAGCACCAGCACGTGGTCGTCGGCCGCCAGGCGCGCCAGCCCTACACGCAGCAGCGGGCCGTTGGCCAGGTCGAAGGGCTGGCCGAGCAGGCCTGGGATAAAGGCTTGGCACTGGCTCTCTTCAAGTGGCTGGCACTGCAGGTTCAGCGACCAGGGGGCGAGGATGTGCTGGTGCGGCCGTTCACCTTCGAGGGTGAAGCAGGTGCGCAGCGCTTCATGGCGGGCAATCAGCTGGTCGAATGCTCGGCTCAGGGCGGTGACATCCAGCGGGCCGCGCAGGCGCAACACGCTGGGAATGTGGTAGGCGCTGCTTTCTGGGGCCAGCTTCCACAGCAGCCACTGGCGCTCCTGGGCGTAAGACAGCGGCAGTTGGTCGCGCGCGGTCTGCACCGGCAGGGCCAGCGGCGTAGCCTTTTGCAAATGCGCCAGGGCCTGGCAGAAGTCGCCCAGGCGCGGCTGGTCGAACAGCAGGCGCAGGGGGAAGTTCAGCGCCAGCTCATGGCGCAGGCGCGAGACTGCCCGCGCCACCAGCAGCGAATGCCCGCCCAGGGCGAAGAAATCATCACCCAGCCCGACGCGTTCGGCCTTCAGCAGCTCGGCCCAAGTGGCCGCAACCTGGCGTTGCAGGTCAGTGGTCGGCGCCAGGTATCGAGCCTGCGCCGGGCTTTCATCGACCACCGGCAGGGCCTTGCGGTCGAGCTTGCCGTTGGGTGTCAGCGGCATGGCCTGCAACAGATGCAGGCGTGCTGGCAACATATAGCCTGGCAGTTGCTCACGCAGCGGCGCCAGGCAGTGTTCGATGAAGGCCTGGATGTCGGCGGGCCTGCTGGCGGGTACTACATAGGCGACCAGTTGCGCGCCATCGACGCCGTCGCGGGCGGCCACTGCGGCTTCGCGCACCGCGTCCAGGGTGAGCAGGGCTGATTCGATCTCGCCCAGCTCGATGCGAAAACCACGGATCTTCACCTGATGATCGACCCGGCCAAGGAAGTCCAGGCTACCGCTGGCGTGGCGGCGCGCCAGGTCGCCGGTGCGGTACAGGCGCTCGCCGGGCTTGCCATAGGGGTGCGGCACGAAGCGTTCGGCGGTCAGGCCGGGGCGCTGGTGGTAACCCTGGGCCAGGCCGTCGCCGCCGATGTACAGGTCAGCCGGCACCCCCGGGGGGCTGGGCAGCAGGTTGCCGTCGAGCAGCAACAGGCCGGTGCGCTCGATCGGCTGGCCCAGTTCGGGGCGGGCGCTGGCGCGGGCCAGTGCGTGGCGCGCCGACCAGATGGTGGTTTCGGTCGGGCCGTACAGGTTCCACAGCGCGGCGCAACGGGCCAGCAGCCTTACCGCCAGGTCATCGCCGAGCGCTTCCCCGCCGCATAGCGCGGTCAGTGCAGGCAGGCGTTGGTCGGGGTCATTGTCGAGCAGCATGCGCCATGTCGACGGGGTGGCCTGCAGCACGTCGACGTGCTCGCTGATCAGCAGGTCGAGGATTGCCGCCGGGTCCTGCACGGTGTGCTTGTCGGCCAGCACCATGCACGCTCCGGTGCACAGCGGCAGGTACAGCTCCAGGCCGAAGATGTCGAAGGAGCAGGTGGTGATGCTCAGCAGGCGCTGCCCCGGGTGCAGGCCAGGGGCCTTGGCCATGGCCGCGACGAAATTGGACAGTGCGCCATGGGGCACCATCACGCCCTTGGGGTTGCCAGTCGAACCGGAGGTATAGAGCACGTAGGCCAGTTGCTGCGGTGGGCAGTCCAGGGCCAGGGCCGGTTCGGGCTGGTGCGTGGCCTGCAGGTCGAAGTCATCGAGCAGCAGTACCTGCTGGCCTGGCGTTGGCAGGGCAGCCAGCACCGAGGCCTGGCTCAGCAGCAGGGGGGCGCCGCAATCTTCAAGCATGTAGGCCAGGCGTTCGGCGGGGAACTGGGGGTCCAGCGGCACATACGCCGCGCCGGCCTTGAGGGTGGCCAGCAAGGCGACGATCAGCGGCGCGCCGCGCTCCAGGGCCACCGCCACTCGCTCGCCCGGGCGGATGCCGGCGGCTTGCAGCCGGCGGGCGAGGTGCTCGGCGGCGTTGTCGAGGGCGCGGTAGCTCAGGCGCGTGTCGCCGGCGACCAGCGCAACGGCCTCGCCGTGGCTGCGCGCCAGGCGTGCGAACTGCTGGTGCACGGCCAGGCCGTCGAGGGCATCGCCAGCGGGGCCCTGTGCGGCCGCCAGCCACTGTTCACGCTGCAAGGCAGGTTGCGCATGAAGCTCACCGATAGCGCACTCGGGGTGGTCGAGCATGGCCTGGAGGATGGCCAGCCAGTCCTCGCCCAGCCGCAAAGCGGTGGCTGCCTCGAACAGCGCGGCATCGTAGTCGAGGCTGATGCCGAGCCGCTCGCGACCCGCCTGAACGTTGAGGCTGAGGTCGAACTTGGCGGCAGTCGGCGCACTGGGCAAGGGCTCGATGTGCAAACCTGCGAAACCGGCCGGGGGCTGCTCGGCATTGTCGCTGGTCCAGTTGAACAGGCAGTGGAACAGTACGCCGTTGGTGCCTTGGCGTTGTTCGGCAAGCGCTTGCTCAAGCGGGTAGTCGGCATGTTCCAGGCACGCCAGGGCGTGCTTGCGCACCTGCTCGAGCAGGCCGGCCACGGACTGACGTGGGTCCAGGCGTGCCCGGTGGATCTGGCTGTTGACGAAAAAGCCGATCAGGTCCTGTACCTGTTCCTGGGTGCGCCCGGCATTGGGCACACCAACGATGAAATCCTCCTGCCGGGCATGGCGGCCAAGTACCAGTTGCCAAGCGGCCAGCAGCACCATGAACGGCGTCAGGCCATTGGCCCGGCAGGCTGCCTGCAGCTGGCTGAACAGCGCGGCGGGCAACGCCAGGGTGCAGGTCCCGGCGGCAGTGGCAGGGCGGCTGTCGCGCGGGTGATCGGTGGGCAGCTCCAGCCGTTGCAGGCCACCTTGCAGGTACTGGCGCCAGTAGCTGGCAGCGCGTTCGTGGGCCGGGCTGGCCTGGTAGACGCCGCGCTGCCAGTGGGCGAAGTCCAGGTACTGCACCGCTGGTCGAGGCAGCTGACAGTCACTGCCGGCGCAGACGTTGGCGTAGGCCTGCGAGAGGTCGCGCAGCAGCACCGGATTGGACCAGGCATCACTGACGATGTGGTGGCTGGTCAGGGCCAGCACATGGCGTTGCGCGCCCAGCTGGTAAAGGCAGGCGCGCAGCAGTGGGGCCTGGGTGAGGTCGAACGGGGTGGCGGCCTCGGTGTGCAGCGCCTCGCGCAGCACGTGCTGTGGTTGACCGCGCAGGTCGACGCAGCGCAGGTTCAGCCGCGCTGCGCGGTCGACCTGCTGGCGTGGCTGGCCCTGCACCTCGTTGATGCGGGTACGCAGGATGTCGTGACGGTCGATGACCCGGTCCAGTGCCTGTTGCAGGTCTTGCGCCTGCAGCGGGCCCTGGAGCAAAAAGGCGCGCGGCTGGTTGTAGGTGGCGGCATCGGGGTCGAGCTGATCGAGCAGCCACAGCTGCTCCTGGGCGAACGACAGCGGCGCGTGGTCGGCGCCGTGGGCAACGATGCCGGCAGGGGCAGCGGCGGTTTCGTCGAGCTCGCAGAGCAGGGCCAGCAGCGCGTCATCGGTGGATTGGTTCTGGGGTGTCATCTCGGTCTCGCCATCACTGGAGAATTAAGCGTACTGAGAGAGACGAAGGGGCAGGGGGGTGATTTAGGCAGGTGGCGAAACAGCTGCACCCGGCGCGCGTGGGGCGCGCCGGGTGGGGCTCAGGCGAGGGCGGGTGCGTGTTCGACGACGACTTTGCCGGCCTGCAGCCGCACCAGTTGGTCGGCGATGTCGAAGTAGCGGTCATCGTGGGAAATGACAATGATGGTCTTGCCCAGGCGCTTGAGGTCGGGCAGCAACTCAGTGTAGAAAATCCGCCGGAAGGTCGGGTCCTGGTCGGCGGCCCATTCGTCGAACACCAGCACCGGGCGCTCTTCCAGCCAAGCGTTGATCAGCGCCAGGCGCTTGCGCTGGCCGGTGGACAGGTCGGTGGTGCTGAACGCACCGTCCTTGACGCTGACCTTGTGGGCGATTTCCAGGCGCTCCAAGTAGCGGTTGGCGTCGTCGGGGATGTGCGTGTCCCCTTGCACCACATCATCGAACAGGTAGTAGTCGGCGAACACCGTGGTGAACAATTGCCGGTAGTCGTCGCGAACCTGTGCGTCGACGGCCTGGCCGTTGAACAGGATCTGCCCCTGTTGCGGCGGGTACAGGCCCAGCAGCAGCTTGATCAGGGTGGTCTTGCCACAGCCGTTTTCACCGACCACGAAGACGATGTCGCCCTGGGCGATGCGCAGGTTCACCGGCCCTACCTGGAACGGTTGGGCACCGGGGCTGGCTTGATAGGCATAGCTCACCTCGCGCAATTCCAGGCTGTCGACCACGACAGGCTTGTTGCCGTGGTCCTCCAGCAGCAGGTGCGCTTCAGGCGAAGAAAACTGCTCGGAAAGCTCGGCGATACGGCGAAAGGCGATTTGCGCGCGGCTGACCACCGGCAAGGTGCCGATCAGGTGTTCCAGCGGGCCTTTCATGTACAGCAGCACCAGCACGAAGCCGCTGATGGCCTTGGGGGCGGCGCTTGGCCAGAGGAACTGCAGGGTCAGGCCCAGGCCGATGACCACGAAGAACAGCATGGAGCCGAAGCTCTTGGCAATGACGAACGTGTTGATCGAGCGGACCTGGGTGGCGCAGATCGCGTCGGCGGTGTCCTGGATGCCCTGGCGGAACATACGCTGGCGCCGCGGGCGATGGATGCGCAGCTCCTTGGCCCCCTCGGCGATGGCGTGGTAGTGCTTCTGCAGCCGGTCTTCTGCGTCGCGCGCCGCCATGAAGCCTTTGATGCCACGGCCTCGGGCGATGTACTGGACGACACTGCCGATACCGATTGCCAGCAGCATCATCAGGAACATCGGCAATGACAGGGTGGCCAGGTAACCCAGGCAGCCAAGGGTTACGGTCAGCGAGATCGCCAGGGGCGCAAAGGCAAAGGCGAAGTCGCTGATGGTATCGACGTCATGGGTCAGCACCGGGATCAGGCGGTGGCTGCGGAAACGTTCGATCTGCTCGATCGGGGCCGACAATACCTTTTCGCCCAGGGCTTTGCGCAGTTTGGCGATGATGTGCTGGCCAACGTAGTTGGTGCCGATGTCGGAGCAGATCGAGCTGGCCAGGGCCAGCGCGCACAGCCCGGCGAAGCCGAGGATCACGCTGTTGCTAAGGCCACCGTCGGCGTGCAGGCCACTGTTGATGGTGGCCAGCAGTGCGGTAACGCTCAGGCCGCCGACCATGCCCATGACGACCGACAGGGTGACGATCGGCCAGAACGGTTTGAGCAGGGTGAATAGCTCGCTCAGCGCCCCGCGGGTTTTGGAGGTCATGTTGAATTCCTGGATCAGAGGCAAAAGTACATCGTTATGACGAGTGGCCCGCAGGGCAATTTAACCGCGTACCGTCACAGGTCGCGGACCACCCGCACACCCAGCCAGTCACCCAGGCGGCCCGGGAAATTGGTGTTGCGGTTGCCGGAGCGGGAGAAGATCGGCGCCTCGCCCCAGTCGTTGCCGCGGATACTTACCACCTTGCAGCTGTCCTTGGCCCGGCTGGCCTGGCCCCAGGCACTGCCGTCGGCCGGGGCGCCTTCATAGCTGTTGTGGTAGCAGTCGGCGACCCATTCGTAGACATTGCCGTGCATGTCGTACACGCCAAAGGCGTTGGCCGGGTAACTGCCCACGGGCGAGCTATAGCTGTAGCCATCCTTGGGGCCATAGACGTTGGCGTGCTGGCTGATTTCCAGGGTGCTGTCCGGGTCGATGGGGAAGGGGAACATACCGGTGCTGGCGCCGCGTGCGGCATATTCGCGTTGGGCCTCGCTGACCATGCGGTAATGCTTGCCGGTCTTTTTCGACAGCCAGGCCACGTAGTCCTGCACATCGTGGTAGCTCATGCACACTGCCGGTTGCTGCGGGCCCTGTTTGTAACTGGGCTTGCTGGCGGTGCAGCGGCGGCCAGGGCGATCGTCGCCGTCGGCGATGCGTGTGCCCGTAGCCTCGAGGTAGCCGTCCCATTGCTCGGCGGTCACCTGGAAGCGGCTGATGGCGAAGGGCTTGGCGAAGGTCACCGCATGCTGCGGACCTTCGTCATCCTGGCGCCCCATTTCGTCGGCCGGGGTGCCCATGTTGAAGGTGCCGGCGGGCAGTACCACCATCTCCGGGCAGAGCTTGTCGCAGTCACGGAACACCGTGCCAGGGGTATCGGCGGTTTGTGCTGCCAGGGCCGGCAGGCTGCAGGCGGCCAGCAGGCCGGCCAGGGTCAGGCGATGCAGGGAAGCGGTCATGGTGATGCCTTGTCAGAGTTGTTGGGTAATCAGGGCCATGGCCCGGTCGATCTGCTGCTCGTCATTGAGCAGGCTGGGGGCCAGGCGGATCACCGGGCCGACATCGCGATACACCGCATCGCACATCACCTTGTTGGCGGTGAGGTGGGCGGCGACGGCGTCGGCGTCGCGGTCCTTGATGCGGAAAAACGTGAAACCGGCCGAATAGCGCTCGCTGCGCGGTGTCACCAGCTGCACCTGACGGTGCTCGGCGAGGCGCGCCTTGAGCAGGCTGTTGAGCTGGTGGATGCGCTGTTGCACGTCGGCCTTGCCCAGCGCCAGGTGCAGTTTGAAGGCCTCGTTGGTGGCCCAGCGGTGTTCGAAGGCGTGGTAGCCGCCAGGGGTCATGATGGTGGCGAAGTCTTCATCGCGGGAGAACGTGGCGATGGTCGGGGTGAGGTGCTCCATGCCGGTGGAGGCTGCGCAGATGATGCCCGTACCGCGCGGGCCGAACATCCACTTGTGGGTGCCGGCGATGAAGTAGTCGCAGTTGAAGTCGGCAAAACGCACGTTCTCCACACCGAAGCCGTGCACGCCGTCGACCACATAGAGAATGCGCTCGGCTTCGCTGCGGTTGCGGTTGTGCTGGCGCACCAGCGCGCCGATCTCACCCACCGGCAGCTTGACGCCACTGCCGGAGTGCACCCAGGTCATGCCGAGCACGCGGGTGTGCGGCTGGATGGCTTTGTCCAGGGTGCTCAGCACCTGGTCGGTGGAGACTGCCCATGGGTCGTCGAACAGGCGGATCTTGCGGGTCAGGGTGCCCTGGCGCTGGGCGCGGAAGGCCAGCGCCTTGTGGGTGGAGTAATGCTCGTGCTCGGTGACCAGGATTTCCTGGTGGGCGCCGACCTTCAGGCCGCCATAGATCATCGCCAGGCCTTCGGTGGTGCTGCCGGTCAGGGCCACCTGGCGCGGCTTGACCTCAAGGTAGCGCCCGGCCCACTCGCGCACCTCGTCCTCGCGCTGCCATTCGTACTGGCTTTCCCAGTCCATCAGGGCGGCGGGGTTGCGGTCCAGCGCGGCACGGTGGCGGTCGATCGCTGCCTGTACCGGGCGCGGGTGGGCGGTCACCAGGAAGTTGGCGAAGTGCGCGACCTGTGGGTCGAGCGGGAACAGCGTGCGCAGGTTGCGCCATTTGTCGGGGCCGCTCAGTGGTGTGCTGGCGCCAGCCAGGGCCTGGGGCAGCAGTGGCAGGCTCGCGGCCAGCAGGCCGGCCTGTTTCAGGAAACTACGGCGGTTGCTCATGGTAGGCAGGGCTCGGCTCAACGGTTGGCGACAGGCTGGGCAGCGCTCTGGACTTGCTCCCAGGCGCGCAGGAAATTGCCCGCCCAGAGCTTTGCAATGTCCGTTTCGCTGTAGCCGCGGGTCAGCAGTTCGGCGGTGACGTTGCTAATTTCGCTGACGTCCTTCCAGCCCTCCAGGCCGCCACCATCGTTGAAGTCCGAGGCGATGC
The DNA here is from genome assembly GCF_009933855.1 of Pseudomonas sp. SG-MS2. Lineage (NCBI taxonomy): Bacteria > Pseudomonadati > Pseudomonadota > Gammaproteobacteria > Pseudomonadales > Pseudomonadaceae > Pseudomonas > Pseudomonas sp. SG-MS2. The sequence continues at coordinate 12,954 of NZ_MOMO01000267.1, forward strand.
CGACGTGGTCGATACCCACCTTTTTCACGGTGTAGTCGATGGCGTCGACATACTGTTTCAAGGTTGCTTTGGGTTCGTCTTCAAGGATGGCGTACAGCGAGCTTGCATACTCGCCGAAGCGTGCCTCGGGCCAGATGGCGATCACCGCGTCGCCCGGCATCAGGGCATTGGTCAGGCCTTGCAATGGTTGCAAGTCGAAGCGCGCACGCAGGGCATCGAGCTTGTCCACCACCGGCTGGGTCAACGGCTTTAGGTACTGACCGAAGCCGACCACCTGAATCACGCCGCCGCTCTGCTTGATCAGTTGCATCTCCTTGTCGGAGAGGTTGCGCGGGATATCCACCATCGCCCGCGGTGCCGAGTGCGAAGCGACGATTGGCGCGCGCGACAGGCGAGCGACATCTTCGAGTGCCAAGGTGGACATCTGTGACACGTCGATGATCACCCCCAGGTCGTTCAGGCGTTTCACTGCCTGCTCGCCCAGCGGTGACAGGCCGCCGAGGGCGTCGGCGGTGTCGTTGAAGAACGGCAGCGGCCTCGAAGAATCGGCCCAATCGTTGTTGCCGACGTAGCTGAAGCCGAACATGCGCATGCCACGTGCTGCCCACAGGTCGAGCTGCGACAGGTCGTGGCCCAGTGGGTAGGCATTGAGCATGCTGATGAAGATGGCGAACTTGCCTTCGCCGTTGAGGCGCCGGAAGTCGTCAGGGGTGTAAGCGATACCGACCTGGTTGGGGAAGTCTCGGACCATGCCGGTGATGATCTTGTAGCGCCCTTCCTGTTCTTGCCGGGCGGCATCGACGAAGCCGGGGGTTGGGCGGTGCGGGGCGTTCGGGCCGTTCCAGATTTCCGGCCAGCCGAACACGGTCAGGGCGGCACCAGAGAGGCGGCCGCGGTTGGCCTTGGCCAGGTCGAACTGACCCGGGCCATCCTTGTCCACTTCGTGCCCCTCGCTGCCCATGCTCAATGGCACGGTGATATGGCTGTCGAACGAGAGCATGTGCTCGTGCAGCTCCTCAGCCTGCTGCACGATCTTCAGCGGGTAGCCTGCGTGCAGGTGCCGCCAGTAGAAGTAGCCAGCGGCACTTGCCAGGGCAACGGTCAGGGCCAGGGGCAGGCCGATGTACAGGGCTTTGCGGGAACGGGTCTTGGTCATTGCCATCTCGTTGCGCGGTGATCGGGGCGGCTGCCGGCTCAGGGTTTGCTGCGCGGGCAGGGCTTGGGTATCAGGTGGACGAACAACGGCGGGGCAAATTTATCGTTGGCTGCGTCACAGGCCGTCTGCCTGCGGCGGTAAATTTTGCGTACTGCACAACGTTCTAGCCTTGGACGGGCCGTGCTCCATGGCCGCAATGAATGCTCAGGTAGTGCAATGACGATTTCTCGACGCGGGTTCATCGCCGGTGTGGCATTGACAGGCATGGCGGTGCCCGGTGCGCTGTATGTGCGGCACGTGCAGCGCCAGCAGTTCGACGAGCAGTTTCCTGAAACCCCGGGCGAAGCCGTTGTCGAACTTGCCGATGCGCCCCTGCAGCAGTTGGGCGACACCTTGCGCGGGTGCTGGCGCTGGACAGCGCAGGGCAGGGACGCAGGGCTGCACGGTTTGCCTGATGGGGAGCTGGAGCTGCTGCTGGACGTTGCCCACAGTGGGCGTGGCCTGCGTGGTTATCTGGACACGCCCGAACGCCTGCGTGGTCCGCAAGAGCCGCGCTATCGCGTGATGGGTGACCTGCTGGGGGACAAGCCAGGGACACTGCGCTGGCGGCTGTTTTCGACGCAGCCGGGCCAGGAGCAGGCGAACTATGAGTGCCAGGTGGTCCTCGACGAAGCCTGGGGCGGGTTCGGCAACGCCGGTCAGGCGACACTCAATGGCCGCATCCTGCCGCTGAACCGCGCATTGACGCTGCCCGAGCAGGACAACCGGTTTCTAGCGCTCAAGCGGCCTTTCCCCGAGGCCCGCGAACGGGCGCCCTTGGCACCGGCCTTGCTGGCGAGGCTGATCGCGCCGGAGCATCGGTTGTTCCATCAGCTCTGGCATGCCTCGCGCGACAAGTGGCACAAGCTGGACGAGGACAAACAGGCAGCGCTGCGCGGCCTGGGCTGGCAGCCAGGGCCGCGGGGCCATGAACGCGATGCGCGGGGCCGGCACAAGGACCGCAACGGTTCGGGCGTGGATTTTTTCTTCATGCACCGGCACATGCTGGGTGCTGCCCGGGCCCTCCAGGACCTACCCTCCTGGCCGCGTTTTCCGCTGCCGCAGCCGGAGCTTGAGCGCGACCGTATCGGCTTCGCCCGCTATTTCGACAACCATGATGGCAATGCCCTACCGCCTACCTGGCTGGCTTCGGACGATGCCGCGTACACCCAATGGGTGCGCGATATAAAGACGCCCGAAACGTTCCATGCCAACTTCCAGGTCTGGGAGTCGAAGTACACTGATCCGCACTACCTGAGCACGCTTACGCTGGGGCAGTTCGGTTCGGAAATGGAGCTGGGTTTGCACGACTGGCTGCACATGCGCTGGGCTTCGGTGCCGCGCGACCCTTCCAGTGGCCTGCCAGTGCCCTTCGCTCGCAAACCGGAGGATTTTGCCGCGCGTTGGTTCCAGGCCGAGAACGACTTCCTCGGCGACCCGTTTTCATCCCATGTAAACCCGGTGTTCTGGCACTTCCACGGCTGGATCGACGACCGTATCGAGGATTGGTTCCGTGCCCATGAGCGGGTCCACCCGGGCCAGGTCAGGCGCCTGGAAGTCAACGGTGTGCCGTGGTTCGCGCCTGGGCGCTGGGTCGAAGTGGCCGACCCGTGGCTGGGGCCAGACACCCACGGTTGCTCGACGGTACCGGGGCTGCGGCCTGGGCGCAGCGTGGAGATGGACCCTGAGACCATGAAGCTGGCGTTGCGCATCATCTTTGGCGACGATGACCTGTTCGCCAAGCTGCGGCCGAAAGTCCCGCAACGCCCCTGGTACGCGCGCAATCTGAAACTGGCTCAGCGCTGAAAAAACCGGCCGCAAGCCGTGCGCGGCCTTTTCAGTGCGGTACCTGCCAGCCACCCCCAAGCGCCTTGTACAGCGCCACGCTGCCCTGCAGGCGGGCCAGGCGCAACTGCGCTTGCTGGTCCTGGGCCAGGTAGAGCGTGCGCTGGGTCTCCAGCACGGTCAGCAGGGTCTCGGCGCCAGCCCCATAGCGCCGTTGTGCCAGGTTGAAAGCCAGGCGTGCCTGCACTACTTCCTCGTCCTGCCACAGCCGTTGACGCTCCACACCCTCAATGGCGTTAAGGGCTTTTTCAACATCGGCAAAGCCGGCGAGGATGCTGCTGCGATAGTTTTCCAGCAGTTCATCCTGCTCGGCTTCGGCCAGCGCGCGTGAGGCGCGCAGCCGGCCGTTGTTGAAGATGGGCGCGACCAGGCCGGCGGTGAGTGTGTAGTAGGAACTGTCGAGCACCTGGGCAAAGGTGTTCGCGCCCGTGCCAAGGTTGGCGCCAAGCGTCAGCTTCGGCAGCATGGCCGCCCTGGCCACCTGCACATTGGCGTTGGCGGCGGCCAGGCGCGCTTCGGCAGCGGCGATGTCGGGGCGGCGAGTCAGCAGCTCGCTGGGAACGCCGCTGCCGATTGCCGGCCACTGCACAGTGGTGATCGGTTGGTGGTTGACCGGCAAGGCCTGCACCGGGTCACCGAGCAAGGTGGCGAGGGTGATGCGGCTGTCTTGCCGCTTTTGCTCGAGCAGCGGCACCTGGCGCTCCTGAGCCGCCACCAGGCTACGCTGCTGGGCCAGTTCAAGGCGGGTGGCGGACCCTGCACGCTGGCGGGTTTCGACCAGGTTGAGCACCTCACGTGCATTGCGCAGGTTGAGGCGTGCGATGCGCAGCTGTTCTTCCAGGGCGATGCCTTGCAGGTAGCTGTCGGCAACCGCACTGACCAGGGTCAGCTCCACTGTCTGGCGGTCGAAGCGGCTGGCGTCGAGGCCGTGCAGCGCGCTCGCCCGAGCCGCGCGCAGGCCGCCCCAGAAGTCGAGTTCGTAGCGGGCGGTAAGTTGCAGGCCGAAGGCTGTGTAGGTGGGTTCGCTGCTACTGACGTCCAGCTGGTCAGACCCTTCGCCGTGCAGCAGGCGTTGGCGGCTGCCATCGAGGCCCCCTTGCGCCTCTGGCAGCAACGGCGCGCCGGCGATCACGGCGCGGGCCTGGGCCTGGCGTACGCGGGCCGCGGCAGCGGCGAGGTCATGGGCGTTGTGTTGTGCGCGCCTGACCAGTTGGTCCAGCTCGCTGCTGGCGAACGCCTGCCACCAGTGCCCCGATGGCAGTGCGATGACGGGCGCAGCTGCCTCGCCTTGCCAGTGTTGCGGTGCGCTGATGCCGCTTGAGGGCGCAGGGGGTGTATTGCAGGCGGTTAGGCCCAGGCACAGGGTCAACAGGCTGATGCGGCTTGGCAATGTCATGGATTATTCGCTGGTAAGGGCTTTGACCGGGTCGAGTCGGGCGGCCTTGCGTGCTGGCATGAAACCGAACACCACGCCGGTGATGGCGGCGCAACCGAAGGCGCCGAGGATGGCAGGCAGGGCGAAGGCGACAGCGACGTCGGTGAGTATCAGCCCGCCGCCGATCAGCAGCGCCAGCACGATGCCGGTCAACCCGCCGACCATCGACAGCATGACCGCCTCGCTGAGGAACTGGCGCAGGATGTCGCGCTGGCGTGCGCCGGTGGCCATGCGGATACCGATTTCACGGGTGCGCTCGCGCACGGTCATGAGCATGATGTTCATCACGCCGATACCGCCGACCAGCAACGAGATCGCAGCGATCGCCCCGAGCATCAGCGACAGGCTGTTTTGTGTGCGTGCCTCGGCCTGGATCAGTGCCGCATCGTTGGTCAGCTCGAAATCGTCCTTGCCTTGATGGCGCTTGCGCATCAGGCGGTGGATCGCTGTTTCGGTCTCGGCGACCCGGGCCGAGTCGGCTGCGGCGATGATCACGTATTCCGGGTCGTGGCTGCCGAACAGGCGCATGGAAGCGGCGGAATAGGGCACCACGATGCGCTCATCGCTCTTCTGGTCACCCGAACTTGCGCCCTTGCCGGCGAGCAGGCCGACGACCTGGAACGGTACGTTGCCGATCAGCAGGTACTGGCCCAGCGCGTCGGTGCCGGGTGCCAGCAGTTTGTCGCGGACTTTCTGGCCGATGACCGCCACGGCAGCGCCACTGCGTTCGTCGGCTTCGCTGAAAAAACTGCCCTGCACGACCGGCCAGTTGAGGATGGCGGGGAATTCGACGTTGTTGCCGCCAACGTAGAACCTCTGGTTGTTGTTGCCGTGGCGCACCATCAGGTCGCCGCCGATGACCGGCATGACGCGCCGAACCTGGGGCAGTTCGGCGATGGCGGCGACGTCATCGAGGGTGACGATGCCGCCTGGCTCGCGCAGCGTCGGCGGGCGGCCGTTGAGGTAGAGGATGTTGGAACCGAACGCGGCCATCTGAGCCATGACCTGGCGTTTGCTGCCTTCGCCCACGGCCAGCATGACCACGACCGAAGCCACGCCAATGACGATGCCAAGCAACGTCAGGGCGGTGCGGAACCGGTTGATCCACATGACCCGCCACGCTGCCTGCAAGGCCTCGAGCAGCTCGCCTTTCCATGCGCCACGCACGGTCGCGCCGCGGTCCAGGCGCTGGCGCAGGTCATCGGCCTGCAGGCCTTGTTGCGCTGCAGCGGGAGGCTGGTCGCAGGCCGAGTCGCTGATCATCAGGCCGTCGCGGATTTCCACCACCCGGCGTGCCCGCGCCGCCACCTCGCGGTCGTGGGTGATCAGGATGATCACATGGCCCTGGCTGGCCAGCTCGTCCAGCAGGGCCATGACCTCGGTACCGCTGTGGCTGTCCAGGGCGCCGGTCGGCTCGTCGGCAAGGATGATATGGCCGCCATTCATCAGCGCGCGGGCAATCGACACGCGTTGCTGCTGGCCGCCGGACAATTGATGCGGGCGGTTGCCGGTGCGGCTGGCCAGGCCAAGGCGCTCAAGCAGGGCGGCTGCGCGGGCGTGGCGCTCGGCTGGCGGGGTGCCGGCGTAGATGGCCGGCATCTCGACGTTTTCCTGGGCTGAGCCTGAAGGGATCAGGTGGTAGCCCTGAAACACGAAACCAAAGGCTTCGCGGCGCAGCCAGGCCAGTTCGTCACTGCCCAGGTGGGCAACGTCCTTGCCGGCGAACAGGTAGTGGCCCGAGGTGGGGCGGTCGAGGCAGCCGAGGATGTTCATCAGCGTCGACTTGCCCGAACCCGACGCACCGACGATGGCGATGAACTCGCCGGGGTGGATGTTCAGGCTGATGCCGCGCAGTACGTCGACCTTGGGGGTGTCGATACCACCGTATGACTTGCGGATGTCGCGCAGTTCGATCAGGGGAACGGCCATTCAACCTCCGCTGGCCAGGGGCGCACCGATGACCAGGCGCTCGCCTTCGCTGAGGCCATCGAGCACTTGCGCCCGCAGCCGGTCGCTGAGGCCGATGCGCACTGTGCGTTGTTCGACCTTGCCATCCTGGCCCAGTACCTGGGCCATGCGCAGGTCATCGGCCTCGCTGTCGTCCAGTGCCGCCAGCGGCGCGGTGAGTACCTGGCTGGCCTGGCCGGCGACGAAGAACACCTGGGTGGTCATGTCGGCCATCAACGCCCCATCAGGGTTGTCGACGTCGAGCAGCACGGTGTACTGCACCACCTGGCTGCCTGTCGTACCGGCGATCGCGCTGGCAGGGCCGCCGCCGCCCTGGCTGGTGTGCGCCAGCGGCTTGGGCGGGATTGGCAGGATCTGCCGCACGGTGCTGTTCCAACGGCGTTTGCCGCCGGCCAGGGTGGTGAAATAGGCGGTCATTCCAGGTTTGACTTTGCCGATGTCGGCTTCGGACACCTGGGCCCACACGGTCATCGGCGAGAGCTTGGCGATCCGCAGAATCAGAGGCGTCTGCTGCTGGGCGTTGAGGGTCTGGCCTTCACGGGCATCCACCGCTACCACGGTACCGTCCATCGGCGCGTAGATGCGTGTATAGCCATGCTCAGCCTCGTCGCTGCGCAGGTTGGCCTGGGCCTGACGGATCTGCGCCTGGATCATGTCGATGCGGGCCTGGGTGACCTTGAGCTGGGCGTCGGCCGCCTGCAGGTCTTCCTCGCGTGTGGCGCCCGCGCCAGCCAGTTCGCGCTGGCGCCGGTACTGCTGCGTGGCCAGCAGGTACTGGGCGCGTTGCTCGGCCAGTTGCGCCTTGAGGTTGTCGATCGAGAACCGCCCGGCGTCCAGCCTGGCCTGCTGGGTAGAAGGGTCGATCTCCACCAGCAACTGCCCCGTGTGCACCTGATCGCCAGCCTCCACGTGCAGCTTGCGGATCTGCCCGGAGGCCTGGGCGCCTACATCCACATACCGTCGTGGCTGCAGGGTACCCAGGGCGGTGACGCTGCTTTCGATGTCCGCGCGGACGACCGCGACGGTACTCACGGGCACGGCACCCAGAGGGAGCGCCTTCCAGGCCAGCAGGCTGCCAAGGGCCAGCAGGCCGAAGCTGCCAGCCAGCAGGTGGCGGCGAATGTTGGGTATGCGTCTCATGCGGGCTTCCAGCCAAAGGGTGGCCACACGCAGCCAGGTCAAGGTGCGCACGGAGGTGCCAGTTAAACGAAGGCGCGCGGGGCGGATTTAGATGGGCTGGCGCTGGGGGAGGAGAGTTGCTGAGAATCATTATAATTTGTAAGATCCCACGCTGATATCACATGACCCTGTCCGAGCCTGTCAGGACGTACCCCAGGTGCCGTCGTGGAACATTACTATCGCGAATTGGTGAGCTTCCTCTCCGCGCGCCTGGGCAGCCGCCAGGCGGCTGAGGATGTGGCTCACGATGCCTATCTGCGGGTGCTCGAACGCACCGGTACGCAGCAGATCGAGCACCCGCGCGCGTTCCTTTACCGCACGGCCCTGAACCTTGTGATCGACCGTCATCGCCGCCACCTGCTGCGCCAGTCCGAACCGCTGGAGGTGCTGGACCTGGACGAGCGCTGGCACACCCCGGCCCCCACCCAGAACATGCAGTTGGACCAGCGCCTGGCGCTGATGCAAAAAGCACTCGATGAATTGAGCCAGCCCTGCCGTGACAGCTTCCTGTTGCGCAAGCTCGAAGGCCTGTCGCATCAGCAGATCGCCGAGCACCTGGGCATCTCGCGCAGCCTGGTGGAAAAGCACATCGTCAACGCCATGAAGCACTGCCGCGTGCGCATGCGCCAGTGGGAATCCTGAAAACCGGTAGTGTGCCGGTGAAAATTCTGTGTGCTGGCAACTTGATTTCTAACTGTTTCAAGACAACTATCTAGATTGACCCCGCCAGGCGCCGCCCTGGTGGTTGCCTGTTACTGGCGCAGTTTGGTCAGGGAGTGTGTCCCTATTCACCTGACTGCCCAGGTCCGACAATGACCAACAAGACCCTGCGCATCCTGATCGCCGACGAGCATCCGTCCCAGCGCTTGCAGCTGGAGAGGCTGCTCAATGGCCTGGGCTATTACCGGATTGCCCCGGTGGACTCCTTCGACGAGCTGCAGCGCCTGGTGCACTGCGCGCTGCAGCCGTTCAACCTGCTGGTGGGCAATATCGAACTGGCCAGCCATGCAGGTGTCGACCTGGCGCGCTTTTGCCGGGTGAGCACGCAGATTCAGCATGCCTTGCTGTATCACTCGCGGCATCTGAAGGTCCCGAGCGTGCCGCAGACCGAGCGCCAGGCGGTGAATGTGAGCCTGCCGCAGGTGCCGGACAACGAGGCCCTTGAGTCCTTCATGGCGCTCATCGATGGGCCAGTGGTGGTCGGCAAGCTGGCCTTGCCGTCCGGCCTTTCCAGCAGTGGCCCGCCGGCCTACCCGCGCAGGAACTTCGCCCACACGGTCTTCAGCCGATAGCCGCAGCGGACGGGGCAAGGGGGCAGCTATTTGCTATCCTCTTGCCCTTTGCCGATTTGCGGACCTGTGCCATGACTGCCATCGATACCGCTCGCCCGCCCCGGTTCAGCCGTGGCGACCACCGGACCCTGGGCCTGGCGGCGCTGGGCGGCGCGCTGGAAATCTATGATTTCATCATCTTCGTGTTCTTCGCCCTGACCCTCAGCCAGCTGTTCTTCCCACCCGAAATGCCTGAGTGGCTGCGCCTGCTGCAAAGCTTCGGGATTTTCGTCACCGGCTACCTGGCGCGGCCGCTGGGTGGCATCGTCATGGCGCACTTCGCCGATCACCTGGGCCGCAAGCGGGTATTCAGCCTGAGCATCCTGATGATGGCGCTGCCGTGCCTGCTGATCGGGGTGATGCCGACCTATGCCGAGATTGGTTACGCGGCGCCGCTGATCTTGCTGGCGTTGCGCATTCTGCAGGGCGCTGCGGTCGGTGGTGAGGTGCCCAGTGCCTGGACATTCGTTGCCGAACACGCACCGCAAGGGCGGCGGGGTTACGCCCTGGGCTTCCTGCAGGCCGGGCTGACCTTTGGCTATTTGCTGGGGGCACTGACCGCGACACTGTTGGCCCAGGTGTTTACCGCCCAGGAAATCCTCGATTACGCCTGGCGTTACCCGTTCCTGCTTGGCGGGGTATTTGGTGTGATCGGCGTGTGGTTGCGCCGTTGGCTGAGTGAAACACCGGTGTTTCTGGCCTTGCGCGAGCGCAAGGAGCAGCCGGTGAAGTTCCCGCTGCGACGGGTGCTGGGCGAACATCGTGGGGCGTTGATCCCGGCTGCGCTGCTGACCTGCGTGTTGACGTCGGCGGTGGTGGTGCTGGTGGTGATCACGCCGACGGTAATGCAGCAGCGCTTCGGCATGACCGCCGCGCACACGTTCGCCCTGAGCAGCGTAGGTATCGTTTTTCTCAATATCGGTTGTGTGCTCGCCGGGCTGCTGGTCGATCGCCTGGGCGCCTGGCGGGCGCTGATGATCTACAGCGTGCTGCTGCCGCTGGGTATCGGTGCCTTGTATGCGAGCCTCGTGGGCCAGTGGGGCATGACGTGGCTGGCTTACGCGTTGGCTGGGCTTTGCTGTGGTGTGGTGGGTGTGGTGCCGTCGGTAATGGTCGGGCTGTTCCCGGCCCAGATCCGGGTGTCGGGCATTTCCTTTACCTACAACGTGGCCTACGCCTTGTGGGCCAGTACCACGCCGTTGGCGTTGATAGCGTTGATGCCGTGGAGCCCGTGGGTGTGCGTGGGCTTTTGCCTGATCATGGGCGCGGTGGGGCTGCTCACTGCCCTCTACTTTGGCCGCCGGGAACCTTTGGCATTTGCGGCCGAGCCAATGCCGCTCATGTGCGGTGACAAATGAACGGGTAACGCCTGGCGGGCAGTGAGGCAGACTTCCGGGTGGGGGCTATTGGAATAACCTATTAGCCAAATTTAACCTGGAAGGTTAATTTCTCATGGAAAAGAGAACGCCTCATTGTTCGCTGGAGCGGATCAGGGCCTTGGTCAGCGCTGGGCGCATCAGCCCGACAACCGCCTCTTTGCGGGGCGCCCAGGCACTCGGGATGGATTACCCGGACATGCTCGAGATAATCAACGGTCTGGAGCGCAGAGACTTTCACAAAAGCATGACATGTCACGGTGATTACCGCGTATGGCAGGACGTTTATCGCCCCCTTACGGGCAAGGGATACGTGTACCTGAAACTGTCTGTGGTGGATGACGTGCTCATCGTGTCTTTCAAGGAGTTGTAATCATGAAGTGTCCAGTTTGTGGGGGGGCGGAGCTTGCACCTGATACCCGGGACATGCCCTATCGATACAAAGGTGAAGCGACCGTTATCCCAAATGTCAGTGGCGGATACTGTACAGCCTGTGGGGAGGCGGTTCTCAGCCATGATGAAGCGATGCGCATCAGTACTTTGATGTCCGCATTCAATCGCCAAGTCAATGCCGCGGCAGTGGACCCCGACTTCATTGTCGCTGTGCGCAAGAAATTCGACCTCGACCAGCGTGAAGCCGGCGAAATCTTTGGCGGTGGGGTCAATGCGTTCTCTCGCTACGAAAATGGGAAAACCAGGCCGCCGGTTGCTCTGGTCAAACTGTTCAAGCTGCTCGACCGTCATCCGGAGTTGTTCGAGGAAGTCCGTACGGCCTGAGGCAGCCCTGAACGAGAAAGCCCCCGGGCCGTGAGGCCAGGGGGCTTTTTCTTGCTGCAAGGGCCGGGCTTACATGTTCGGGTAGTTCGGCCCGCCAGCGCCTTCAGGGGTAACCCAGGTGATGTTCTGGGCCGGGTCCTTGATGTCGCAGGTCTTGCAGTGCACGCAGTTCTGCGCGTTGATCTGGAAGCGCTTGCTGCCGTCTTCCTGGCTGACCACTTCGTACACGCCCGCCGGGCAGTAACGCTGGGCTGGCTCGTCGTACAGTGGCAGGTTGCTGGCGATCGGGATGCTCGGGTCGGTCAGCTTCAGGTGGCAGGGTTGTTCCTCTTCGTGGTTGGTGCTGGAGAGGAACACCGAGCTGAGCTTGTCGAAGCTGAGCTTGCCGTCTGGTTTGGGGTAGTCGATCTTTTTCGAGTCGGCCGCAAGCTTGAGGCAGGCGTAGTCCGGCTTGGTGTCGTGCAGGGTGAACGGCAGCTTGCCACCGAACCAGTTCTGGTCGATGTAGTTGAACGCACCACCGAGGATCGGGCCGAACTTGTGCAGCGCCGGGCCGAAGTTGCGGCTGGCGAACAGTTCTTCATGCAGCCAGCTGGCTTTGAAGGCGTCGACATAGGTAGTAAGCGCATCGCCGCCTTCGCTGCCAGCGATCAGCGCATCGGCCACCGCTTCGGCCGCGAGCATGCCGGACTTCATGGCGGTGTGGCTGCCTTTGATCTTGGCGAAGTTCAGGGTGCCCAGGTCGCAACCGATCAGGGCGCCACCGTTGAACACCATCTTGGGCAGCGAGTTCAGGCCGCCCTTGCAGATGGCGCGGGCGCCGTAGCTGATGCGTTTGCCGCCTTCGAGGTACTGCTTCATCACGGGGTGGTGCTTGAGGCGCTGGAACTCGTCGAAAGGCGACAGGTAAGCATTGCTGTAGGACAGGTCGACGATCAGGCCGACCACCACCTGGTTGTTTTCCAGGTGGTAAAGGAACGAGCCGCCGGTGTTCTCAGCGCTCATCACGTCCAGCGGCCAGCCGGCGGTGTGTACCACCAGGCCTTGTTCGTGCTTGGCCGGGTCGATTTCCCAGATTTCCTTCAGGCCGATGCCGTAGTGCTGGACGTCGGACTCGCTGTCGAGGTTGAAGCGCTTGATCAGTTGCTTGCCGATATGGCCGCGGCAACCTTCGGCGAACAGGGTGTACTTGGCGCGCAGTTCCATGCCCGGGGTGTACAGGCCGTCCTTCGGGTTACCCTCGCGGTCGACACCGAGGTCACCGGTGACGATGCCGCGGACCACGCCGTTTTCATCGAACAGCGCTTCCTGGGCGGCGAAGCCGGGGTAGATTTCCACGCCCAGATTCTCGGCCTGCTGGGCCAGCCAGCGGCACAGGTTGCCCAGCGAGATGATGTAGTTGCCCTGGTTGTGCATGGTCTTGGGCACGAACAGGTCAGGGACCTTGGTCGAGTTGCCGGCGTCCTTGAGCACGTAGATGTCGTCGCGCTTGACCTCGGTGTTGAGCGGTGCGCCGAGTGCTTTCCAGTCGGGGAACAGTTCGTTCAGGGCGCGGGGCTCGAACACTGCACCGGAGAGGATGTGGGCGCCGACTTCGGAGCCTTTCTCGACCACGCAGACGCTGATCTCGCTACCGGCTTCGGCGGCCTTCTGCTTCAGGCGGCAGGCGGCTGACAGGCCTGCCGGGCCAGCGCCGACGATGACCACGTCGAATTCCATGTATTCGCGTTCCACTGGTTCTCTCCTACTCATCAAGGCTCGTGCTGTTGCTTTGTCTTATGGGTGTGGCGTGATCATGCGCGCCGCGCTTCACGGGAGCGGGGCTGTAGCGGCACAAAGGATGGACTACACCGTTTTGTCTTGGCCGCGCATTATATCTACACCACTTGGCGGGTCCAATACAAACGTTTGTTTGAATTTGCCGCAGGCCAGTAAAATCAAAGGAACGCGGCTGGAGGGTGACCGATTTGCCGTATTGACCGGATTGGGTGTTGCGGTCAAGATACGAGCGGTTTTACGTTCGCCGTAGGCTTATCGCCGGGCGCAGGTACACCTCTAAAGACCAGGTGTGGGGTAAGGCTTTCGGGCCAGAACACGGTTTGTAGTGGAGTTTACACGCCACCACAGGAAATGACCCGCGGGTATTTGCCGCAAGAGTCTCAACAGGACTGATGGTTCACCGTGAAGATTGCACCTCGCTCATCGTTTTCAGAGGTGCCCTTGTACCCACGCGCATCGCAGGGCTTAGCCCCAGGCGACTATCTATTCACCGGAGAGTAACGAGGAATCCATGAAGGTTCTTGTAGCTGTCAAACGAGTGGTCGACTACAACGTCAAGGTTCGCGTCAAAGCGGACAACTCCGGCGTCGACCTTGCAAACGTCAAGATGTCCATGAACCCCTTCTGCGAAAT
>NZ_MOMO01000268.1:0-32673 GCF_009933855.1 Pseudomonas sp. SG-MS2
CCGCCGATGGCCAGGAAGCCTACACCCGCCGTGGTGACCTGCAAGTGGACGGCAGCGGTGCCATGACCGTGGCAGGGCTGCCGGTGATGGGCGATGGCGGCCCCATCAGCGTGCCATTGGGCAGCGAAGTCAGCTTGGGTAGCGACGGCACCATCAGTGTTCGCGAACAGGGCATGGAGCCGCGTGGGCTGAGCCCGGTCGGCAAACTCAAGCTGGTGTCAGCCCTGCCAGGCACCCTGGAAGCGGGCAATGACGGGCTGCTGCGCCAGCCGGCCGACGCCAATGGCATCCATCAGCAGCTGGCGGCCGATGAAAGCCTGCGCGTCACCCCGGGCGCACTGGAGGGCAGCAACGTCAGCCCGACCGGCGCCATGGTGGCCATGATCGACAACGCCCGCCGCTATGAAATGCAGATGAAGGCCATAAGCGCCGCCGACGACAACGCCAAGAGCGCCAATCAGTTGCTCGCCTTGCAGGGCTGAGCCGGGCGCCGAATGAACAGGTAACCGACCGATGATCAGATCACTGTGGACGGCCAAGACCGGGCTTGAGGCCCAGCAAGGGCAGCTCGACGTCATTGCCAACAACCTGGCCAACGTCAGCACCAACGGCTTCAAACGCTCACGCGCCGTGTTCGAGGACCTCGTCTACCAGAACGTGCGCCAGCCGGGGGCTCAGAGCAGCACCGACACCCGGCTGCCTTCAGGTTTGCAGGTCGGCACCGGCGTGCGCCAGGTGGCCACCGAACGCCTGCACACCCAGGGCAACCTGGAAGAGACCAGCAGCTCCAAGGACCTGGCCATCAATGGCCTGGGTTTCTTCGAGGTCGACATGCCCGACGGCTCGACCGCCTACACTCGCGACGGCAGCTTTCAGCTCGACGCCAACGGCGAGATGGTCAGCTCCAATGGCTATAAATTGACGGCAGGGATCACCATTCCGGCCAATGCCACGTCGATTTCCATCAGCACCGACGGCATCGTCTCGGTGACCCAGCCCGACAGCACCGCCTCCACCCAAGTGGGCCAACTGAACCTGGCACTGTTCGTCAACAATGCGGGCCTGCAGAGCATCGGCCAGAACCTGTACCAGGAAACCGATGCTTCCGGCAGCCCCACCGAGACGACACCCGGCCTGAACGGTGGCGGCACTGTCAGCCAGGGCTATGTCGAGACCTCCAACGTCAATGTGGTGGAGGAAATGGTGGGCATGATCCAGACCCAGCGCGCCTATGAAATCAACAGCAAGGCCGTCGAAACCTCCGACGAAATGCTGCAGCGCCTGACCCAGCTCTGATGGCCATGTCCCAACCCCGCAACGCATCGCTCAAGCTCCTGCCCTTCGTTTGCCTGGCCGTGCTGCTCGGCGCTGTGCTATCGGCTGCCGGTTGTGCGCAACTGGTACCAAAGCCAGTGGTGCCCGACGAGTCCATGCAGGTGCCCGACTTGCCCGAACGCCTGGCCAATGGCTCGATCTACCAAGGGCAGCGCGGTTCGCAACCGCTGTTCGAGGACCGCCGCCCGCGGATGGTCGGCGATACGCTGACCGTAGAACTCAACGAGCAGGTCAGCGCCAGCAAGACCTCATCGTCCAATGCCGACCGCAGCGGCAGCCTGGGCCTGGCGTTTTCCACCAGCTCCGACCGTGACTCCAAGGTTGGCAACTACGGCGTGAATGCCTCGACCGACCATGAGTTCGCCGGCAGTGGTGGCTCCAAGGCCAACAACTCGTTCACCGGCACCATTTCGGTCACGGTCATGCAGGTGCTGGCCAACGGCAACTTGAGGGTGCGTGGCGACAAGCAGATCGCCATCAATCAGGGCACCGAGTTCATCCGTTTCTCCGGCGTGGTCAACCCACGCTCGATCACCGGGGAGAACACCGTGCTTTCAAGCCAGGTGTCCCTGGCACGCATCGAGTACGTCGGCGAAGGCTACATCAATGAGGCGCAACGCATGGGCTGGTTGCAACGCGTCATCCTCAACCTGTCACCTTTCTAACGAGCGCATCATGGCCGACTCCCCGTTCACTTCCGGGCTGCGATGCCGACTGCACTGCGCGGCCCGCGCCCTGCGCCCGCTGTTTGGCGCCTTCGCGCTGGTACTGGGCGGCACGGCGCACGCGGAGCAGATCCGCGACATCGCCGATTTCGCCGGCATCCGCAGCAACAACCTTGTGGGCTATGGCCTGGTGGTCGGGCTGGACGGTACAGGCGACCAGACCACCCAAAGCCCCTTTACCGAGCAGGGTCTGACCAACATGCTTTCCCAGCTCGGCGTTACCTTGCCGGCCGGCGCCAACATGCAGATGCGTAACATCGCGGCGGTGATCGTCACCGCCAACCTGCCGCCCCTGACCCGCCCCGGCCAGCAGATCGATGTGGTCGTTTCTTCCATCGGCAACGCCCGCAGCCTCAGGGGTGGAACGCTGTTGATGACCCCGCTCAAAGGTGCCGACGGCGATGTGTATGCCATGGCCCAAGGCAACCTGCTGGTGGGTGGTGCTGGTGCGGCAGCCAATGGCAGCAGCGTGCAGATCAACCAGCTGGCCGGTGGCCGCATCAGCCGCGGGGCAGTGGTGGAGCACAGCGTGCCGCTCGACCTCGGCGCCCAGCACGGCATCCTCGAACTGCAACTACGCGAGCCCGACCCGGCCACCGCGCAGCGGGTAGTGTTCGCCATAAACAGCGTGATGCGCAGCACCGTCGCCTCGGCGGTGGACGGCGGCCTGGTGCAGGTACAAGGGCCGCTCTCGGCCAACGAGCGGGTCAATTTCATGGCCCGGATCGACAGCATCGATGTAATGCCAATGCAGGCACGGCCCAAAGTCATACTCGATTCGCGCACCGGCTCGGTGGTGCTCAATGGCTCGGTGAAGCTGTTCCGTGCCGCCGTGGCCCACGGCGATCTATCGGTCACCATCGACACCACCAACAGCGTCAGCCAGCCAGGCGCCTTGAGCGGCGGACAAACTGCGGCCACCGCCAACAGCGACATATCAATCGAAACCCAGGCCCGCGCCCTGCACGTACTGGAAGGCAGCGCCGACTTGATGGATGTGGTCAAAGGCCTCAACGCCCTGGGTGCCACGCCACAGGACCTGATGGTCATTCTCCAGGCGCTCAAGGCCGCCGGTTCCCTGCGTGCAGAACTGGAGATCATCTGATGAGCATGGCTGATGGCGCGGCGGGGTTCGCGCTCGACGTTCAGGGCCTGCAACGTTTGCGCAGCCAGGCCGGGCGCAGTGGTGAGGCAGGCCTGAAGGAAGCGGCCCGGCAGTTCGAAGCGCTGTTCCTGCAGACGATGCTCAAGAGCATGCGTGCGGCGATACCCAAGTCGGAGCTGTCCAACAACTCGCAAACCCAACTCTATACCGAGATGCTCGACCAGCAATGGGCTCAGAGCCTGGCCGGGCACGGCATGGGCCTGGCCGAGCAACTGACGCGTAGCCTTTCGACAAGCGGGCTGGTGGCCGAGCCCCCGACTGCTGCACAGGAATCGCCCTTCGTCAGCCTGGCCCGACAAACGCCGGCTTTCGATGCCTGGAAGCGCTATGAAGTGCGCGACGAAGCAGCTGGCCGTGCCGAGCATGTCGAGGACTTCGTGGCCCGGCTGGCCGAACCGGCGCGCATGGCCGCACGCAGCAGCGGCGTGCCGGCACAGCTGATTCTTGCCCAGGCCGCTCTGGAGACCGATTGGGGGCGACGGCGCATCACCTCCGCCGACGGCGCGGACAGCCACAACCTGTTCGGTATCAAGGCCGGCGGGCGCTGGCAAGGTGAAACCACGCAGATACAGACCACCGAATACGTCGCCGGCGAGGCACACAAACAGGTGGAGAGCTTCCGCGTCTATCCCCACGCTCAGGCCGCTTTCGACGATTACGCGCGCTTGATCCGCAGCCGCCCCGGTTATGCAGCGGCGCGCAACGCCACAAGCAGCTCAGAGGCAGCGCTAGCGCTGCAGCAAGGCGGGTACGCCACTGACCCACACTATGCCGACAAGCTGATCGCGGTCATGGCGACCATCGGGCCGCTGCCATCTGCCGGGCAGGTAGCACTGGCCAACGACCAATAAGGCCCGCACGCATTTGCCAACGCTTTTGTGCAACCAGCAATGGATAAAGGCTCAAGATGCCCTGACCCGAGGCCGATGTTGCGCAGCATGTAGCCCAGGAGCTTTTCGATGAGCATCATCTCCATTGGCGTCAGCGGCCTCTCGGCGGCCCAGATCGCCCTTGCCACCAGCAGCAACAACACGACCAACGCCTATACCGACGGCTATACCCGCCAGGTCGCCAGTTTCACCGAGTCTGCCTCCGGCAGCGGCGTGCAGGTATCGAGCGTCGACCGCCAGTACAACCAGTTTGTCACCACCCAGCTCAACAGCTCCACCAGTGCAGAAAGCGCGCTGTCCACCTACCAGACCGAGGTCGATCAGATCGACAGCCTGCTGGCCGACAGCGATGCAAGTCTGGATAGCCTGCTGCAAAGTTTCTTCTCGGCCATCCAGACCTTGACCTCAGATGCCAGTGACACGGCCGCACGGGAAGAAGTGGTGGGTGCGGCAGAAACACTGGCCAGCCAGTTCAACCAGCTGGGTAGCTACCTTTCAGCGATGTCGGACGACGTGAACGAGCAGATCGACGATCAGGTCACTCAGATCAACGACCTGAGCGCGCAGATCGCGACCCTCAACGAACAGATCAGCCTGTCCGGGTCGCTCGGCAGCACCTCGAACGACCTGCTCGACCAGCGCGACCTGCTGGTCAGCCAGCTCAGCGAACTGGTTGCGGTAGACGTCACCGTGCAGGACAACGGCAGCTACACGGTATCGCTCAGCAATGGCCTGGCGCTGGTCTCTGCGGGCGACAGCTTCGGACTGACCACCGGTGCCTCCGCCAGCGACCCGAGCGAAGCGTCCATCAGCTATGTCGATGCCGCCGGCAACAGCGTGACGCTGGACGACAGCGTGCTCGACAGTGGCTCGCTCGGCGGCCTGCTGTCATTTCGCGATACCACCCTGGCCGACACCCAGAACCAGTTGGGCCTGATGGCCGTGTCGCTGACCCAGGCCTTCAATACCCTGCAGGCGCAGGGCGTTGACCTCAACGGCGATACCGGCACGGCATTCTTCTCGGTGGCCGACCCGCTGGTATACGGCGACACCGGCAATACCGGCGACGCCACCCTCAGCGCCAGCTTCGGCGATGATGTCAGCGCCCTCACGGCCAGTGATTACACGGTGACCTGGTCCGACAGCGACGGCTTCACCGTCACCCGCAATGACACCGGCGCCAGCGTCGAGGCAAGCTACGACAGCAGCAGCGCGACCCTGAGTTTCGCCGGCATGGACCTTACCGTCAGCGGCACCGCCGAGGACGGCGACAGCTTCCTGGTGCAACCTACCCGCAACGCAGCCAGCAGCTTCACCACGCTGGTTAGTGAGGGCGAGCAGATTGCCGCCGGTACCTCCAGCGGCGGCAGTGACAACACCAATGCACTGGCGATGCTCGACCTGCAAACCAGCGATATCGTCGGCGGCAGTGCAACGCTCAGCGAAACCTACGCATCGCTGGTGAGCGACGTGGGCAGCACCGCAACGCGCGTCGCCGCGCAGCTGGAAACCCAATCGGCGCTGACCGAACAGCTGACCACCCTGCAGCAGTCTGAGTCGGGCGTGAACCTTGATGAGGAAGCGGCCAACCTCATCGTCTACCAGCAGTACTACCAGGCCTGCGCGAAGATCGTCGAAGTGGGTACCACAGTCCTCGACACCATCCTCGACATCAGCTGATTGCCCCCAAAGGAGAGCCCGGCATGCGCCTGAGCAGTGCGACCATCTACAACCAGAACCTCAACTCCATGCTCGCCCAGCAGAGCCAGTACCAGGAGGCGGCCCTGGAGGTATCCAGCGGTACCCGCGTGGTAAACCCCTCGGATGACTCCCTGGCAGCGGCACAAGCGGTCACCGTGCGCCAGTCGATTGCGGCAAACGAGCAGTACGCCGATTCGCGGGCGGCCATCACCACGGCGCTGTCCCAGGAAGAAAGCACCCTGGACAGCATCAATGACGCCATCACCAGCGCCATGAGCCTGGTGGTTGAGGCCGGCAACGGGACCCTCAGCGACGCTGACCGAGAATCGCTGGCCACCTCCCTGCAAGGGGTCTACGACACACTTGTCACCTTGGCCAACAGCACCGACAGTAATGGCAACTACCTGTTTTCCGGCTACCAGAGCCAAAGCCCGGCGTTTGCCGAGAACGCCGATGGCGAGCTGGTTTACCAGGGTGATGACAATGTGGTCTCGCAGCAGGTCAGTGCTACCCAGAGCATGGCCAGCGGCGACAATGGCGCGGCGATCTTCCTTTCGGTTAGCAGCTCCGCCGGTTTCATTGCCGAAGCAGGCGACAACACCGGCACATTGACCTTCGACGGCCCGGATGTCGCCGACACCAGCGCGGCCAACTATGGCGATGCATTCACCCTGACCTTCAGCGTCGCCGACGATGGCAGCACCCAGTACAGCATCGACGGCCAGGACCCGATCAGCTACACCGACGGTGAAACCCTGGAGGTCAATGGCCTGAGCCTGACACTCAGTGGCACACCCGCCGAAGGTGACAGTTTGACGGTCGGTGCTGCTGCCGATGCCGACCCCGACGTGTTCGCCACACTGCAGAACCTGATCAGCGCCTTGCAGACGCCGGTGGAGGACGAGGCGGACCAGGCGGCACTGAGCAACACCCTGTCCACCGCCAGCCGAGAGCTGAGCAATGCCCAGGACAATGTGCTCACCGTCCTCACCTCGGTCGGCACGCGCCTGGGCCAGGTGGAAGTGCTCGATACCATTGGCGACGACCTGGCCCTCAGTTACACCGAGCGGCTCTCCGGGCTGGTGGACGCCGACTACACCGAGTCCATCTCCCGCTACGTGACGCTGCAGGTATCGATGCAAGCGGCTCAGCAGACATTCGCCAGCGTGCAGCAGCTGTCACTCTTCGAGTACATCTGAGCGCTTGCGTAAAACCACAGTGGCGGCCTGCTTCGCACGAAAAACCCGGCGTATCAGGCATGCCCGAGCTGGCCGATCAAGGCCTGCATGAACTGCAGGGCCTGCTGCAACAAGCCCGCAAGGAACTGCCCCAGGTCGCCGACCAGTACCGTCAGCAGCAGCATGCCGACGAACAAGGTTGCCGGAAAGCCGACTGAAAACACTGTGAGCTGCGGGGCGACGCGGTTGAGGATACCCATCGCCAGGTTGATGATCAGCAAGGCCCCGACCATGGGCAACGCCAGCAGCAGGCCAGTCAGGAAGATGCTGCCGCCATGGCGTGCCAGCATGTTCCAGCCCTGGGGGTTGAAACCGAAGTGGCCGATCGGCAATTGGCTGAACGTATTGGCCAGCAGTTCCAGCACCATCAGGTGGCCGCCCAGGGAGAGGAACATCAGGATGGTCACCAGGCTGAGAAAGCGCGACAGCACCTGGCTGTTGGTGCCAGTGTCGGCGGAAAAGAACGACGCGAAGGCCAACCCCATCTGCATGCCACAAATGTCGCCCGCCATTTCCACCGCCGCCAAGGCGATGCGCATGACCATGCCCAGCGACATGCCGATCAGCAGCTGCTCGACGATCACCCCCAGCCCTGCCCAGGAAAACAGGGCGATATCGGGCATCGGCGGCAGGTTGGGTGCCAGCAGGAATGCCAGCAGCAACGCCAACCCGACCTGCACCTGGCTGGGGACATTCTTGTGGCCCAGGATAGGGTCACTCATGAAAAACGCCAGCAGCCTGCAGAACGGCCAGAAAAACGCGCTCACCCAAAGCTGCAACTGATCCCAGCCGACCTCGATCAACTGCGCTCAACCCACCAGCGTCGGCAGGCTGGTGAACAGCGCCCGCGTGTAATCGACCAGCAGCTCCATCAGCATGGGCCCTGCGAGAATCAGCACCAGGCATACTCCAGCGATCTTGGGAATGAAAGACAGGGTGGACTCGTTGATCTGTGTCGCTGCCTGGAACAGGCTCACCAACAGGCCGATGCACAAGGTAACCAATAACAGCGGCGCCGCTATCGTCATGCTCAGGCGCATGCCCTTGTAGGCAAGGTCCATCACCATTTCCGGGGTCATCAAGGCACTCCTCGCAGGCTCATACCGGGTAGAAACTCTGGGCCAGGGAACCCAGCAGCAATTGCCAGCCATCCACCAGCACGAACAACATCAACTTGAAGGGCAAGGAAATGGTCGACGGTGGCACCATCATCATCCCCAGCGCCATCAGCACACTGGCCACCAGGAGGTCGATGATCAGAAACGGGATGAAGATGGTGAAGCCTGCCTGGAAGGCGGTCTTCAGTTCGCTGGTGACGAACGCTGGTAGCAGCACCCGCATGGGCACATCTTCCGGGCCCTTGAGATCATCGATGCGCGCCAGGCGGACATAGAGCGCAAGGTCAGCCTGGCGGGTCTGCGCCAACATGAAGGTACGGAAAGGCTGGCTGGCCTCATCGAGAAACTGCTCGACCCCCATCTGGTCCTGGGAAAAAGGCACCCAGGCTTTCTGGTAAGCCTGCTCAAGCGTGGGCGACATGACGAAAAAGGTCAGGAACAGTGCCAGGCCCAGCAGCACCTGATTGGGCGGAGCACTGGTGGTGCCGATGGCGGTGCGCAGCAAGCCAAGCACAATGATGATACGGGTGAAGCCGGTCATCATCAGCAGCACCGCCGGCAAAAAGGCCATGGCACTGAGCAGCATCAAGGTTTGCAGGCTCAGCGACCATTTCTCGCCACCGGCCTGCCCGGTGAATCCGGACAACCCCTGCATTGCCGGCGCCGCCTCGGCGACCGGCAGCAGCACCAGCAACAGCAGCGGCAACAAGACCAGGCGCGCCGTCCTCATGGTCGGTTCTGCGGGTCGCGCAACCCACCCTGCTTCAAGGCGTCCATCAGACGCAGGGCAAAACCACGTGCAGCGGGCTCCACCGCCGCTTCGGTGCCAGCCACCGGCGCCTCCAGCTCTGACAGGCAGGCGACGTGCTGAGCAGTCACACCCAGCACCAACCAGCGCCCACGCACCTGGACCACCACCACTTTCTCGCGCTGCCCCAGGCGGGTGCTGGCAACGATGTGCACGACCTTTTCCGGCGACGACACACGGGTGCCAAGCCGCGATACCAACCAGCCACACAGCAGCACACAGGCCATCACCAGCCCCAACGCGAAGGCTGTTTTGCCAAGCAGGCTCAGCCCGACCAGGTTGTCAGCCGGCACCCCAAGGCTGGCGGGCACTGCAAGCGCGGTCGCGGTGCTCATCGATTGAGCTTCTGCACGCGCTCGGAGGGCGTGATGATTTCGGTGATGCGAATGCCGTAGCGGTCATCCACGACCACCACTTCGCCCTGAGCGACCAGGTAACTGTTGATCAGAATGTCCATGGGCTCACCCGCCAGGCCATCGAGGGCCAACACCGAGCCCTGAGCCAGCTCCAGCAATTGCTTGATGGTGATGCGCGTGCGCCCCAACTCGACGCTCAGCTTCACCGGGATGTCCATGATCATTTCCAGCTCGCGCGGCGATGCCAGCCCAGGGACTGTGCCCAACGGCTTGAAGATGACGTTGTCCGCCGGGGCTGGCTTCGCCTCATGCTGCTCGGCCAATGCCGTAGCCCAAGGGTCTTGAGCATCATCACCCGCGCCTTGCTCGGCCAGGGCACTGGCCCACTCGTCGTCTTCGTGCGCTTCAGGCTTGTTCGGGTCACTCATGATCGGGTTCCTTGGCTTTGGGCAGGTGGCCCTTGATGAATCGGCTGGAATTGGGCGACTTGCCGATGGAGTGATCGATCAACTCCTTCACCAGCAAGGCGCGGGAGCCGTTGTAACTGCCGAACTCACAGGTCATGACCGGCACGCCGTCGACGCGCACCTTGACGCTTTCGGGCAGGTCGATGGGCAGCACGTCCCCCACTTTCAGTTCCATGACCTGCCCCAGGCGTGCCTGCACCTCGACGAAGTCGGCTATCAGGTCAACCTGCGAATGGGTTATCTCGTCCGCCATGCGCCGGTTCCATTGGCGCTCCTCCTCCGGGTCGGCATCGGTCAGCGGGCCACTGAGCAGTTGGCGCATCGGCTCGATCATCAGGTAGGGGATGACGATGTTGAAATCGCTTGAAAGATTGCCGACCTCCAGGTGGAACGTGGCGTTGACCACGATCTCGTTGGGCGAGCCGGTGATGTTGGCGAACTTGGCCTGCATTTCCGAACGCAGGTAGTCGATCTCCAAGGGGTAAACCGACTTCCAGGCATCGCTGTAGGCATCCACCGTCAGCCCGAGCAAGCGTCGAATGATGCGCAGCTCAGTGTTGGTGAACTCGCGCCCCTCAGACTTGGTCACGAAGCGACCATCGCCACCGAACAGGTTGTCCACCACCATGAACACTACGCTTGGCGGGAATACCACCAGCGCGGTACCGCGCAGCGGCTTCATCGACAGCAGGTTGATGTTGGAAGGCATTGGCAGGTGCAGGGAGAACTCGCTGAAGCTCTGGTAGCCAATGCCTTTGAAGGTGATATCCACGTTGCGCCGGATCAGGTTGAACAGGCTCATGCGGAAATAACGGGCGAAACGGCCGTTGATGATGTCCAGGGTGTGCAAGCGTTCCTGGATCACTCGGTGCTGAGTCGCCGGGTCGTAGCGGCGCACCTGCTCCTCGGGGTGCGGGTAGCCGTCCGGGAAATCCAGGCCGTCGTCATCGCCGATACCGGAGGTGTCCAGATCGTCACCACCGCGCAGCAGCATGTCGATCTCTTCTTGAGAGAGCATGTCGTTGGTAGACATGGCTTACTGCACGATGAAGTCGGTGTAGAGCACGCCGAGCAATGCAGCATCTGGCTGCTCGGTACTCAGGGCACGGCGCAGCAGCTCGAGTATGCGTGCCGCCAACGCTTTTTTACCCTCTGGCGTAGACAGCGCTGTGCTGTCCTGCCCACTCAATACGGTCAGCAGCTGGCTGCGGATTTTCGGCATATACAGCTCCAGCAACTTGCGGGTCGCTTCATTGCCCACTTCCAGGTTGAAGCCCACGTAGAGCATGGCCGGCTCATCATTGGCGCTGTGCAGGTTGACGGTCATGGGGGCGACGTTCACCAGCAGCAGTACCGCAGGAGCCGTGCGGGTCGCTTGGGTATGGGCCCGCTCACGCATCACGTAGGTGTACACACCCGCAGAACTGGCAGCGGCGGCAACCAGGGCCAATGGAATGAACCAGAGCCAGATTTTCTTGGTGGTAGTGGGCATGGACAGCTGCCTTGGGAATGGGAAAGCGTTTCGAAAGGGCGCAAGTATGCCCACCAGGCGCCCCGTGCCATGGGCTGATTAGCGAGGGTTTAGGGCGTTAACTTGCGGCTTTGCAGGGGGGGTTCACAGGTACAGGTCGACCCCAGCGCCGGAGTGGGTTGTCTGAGGCGCCTGTACCGTTGCGCTGGCCTGGGCTACCCGCGGGGCGCGCGCCTCGCCACCGCTGCCTGACGACTCCCGCCGCGGCTGTTCACCCGCAGCCTGACGGGACGCACCATCGTTGACCGATGTTTCGCCAAGGCTCAGGCCCTGGGCCGCCAAAGCACCCTGCAACTGCGGCAGCGCTTGCTCAACAGCCGCGCGCACCGACGCGTGGGCAGACTGGAACTGCGCCTGGATGCCACCCTCGCTGACACTGAGGCTGATCGACAGCGGCCCGAGATCGGCTGGATGCAACTGCATGTCAACCTGCTGCTCCCCACGCCGGACCATACCGATCACCTGCTGGCCCAAGTCGTCCTGCCAGGCGTCGGTGCCCAGCGTCGTGGTAATGGATGATGCAGCGCCATCGCTGGCTGGGCTGACGATGCTTCCCACCACGCTGGAATTCGATGCCGGGATGCCTGATAGCGAAGGCTGCTCCCAATTGGCTGGCGCAGAGACGGAGCCGTCACCCTGGACGCGGCCAACACCTTCGCTTGGTGCTTCAGCCGCCGGCGCGAGCTCGGCCGGGTTGTCTACACCCTCACTTGCCTGCGCCTCTAAGGGCTGCGTAGCGCTCTGCAGCCATTGCAGTTCGGTGGCCTGCCCCGGGTCATCCGCAACACCGAAGCCAGATGCCGCTTCTGCGCTTGCGGCAGGCGCCTGCACCCACGCCACCGCAGGCGTGAGGGCGAGCATGCCGGAGGCCATTTGGCCGGCGCTGTCGATCAGGTCCAGGCGCTGACGGATCGCGTCCAGCGAATCCGCCGATTGTGGCGTGTCATCATCGGCGACATCGCCCTGCTCCTTGCTGCCCCCCGGGGCTGCAACCGGGGCCTTGATATCCAAAGGCTGCACCTCGCCATCGTCGACGCTCTCAGCCCCGCTTTCGTCGACCGCGGCTACTGCCGGCGTGGCCTCAGGTTCAGCCTGCACCGCCGCTCTGATGACCTGCTCGGTAGCGGGCGCAGCGCTCGCTTGCAGCTCAAGCGCCGCCCCCTCAACCGTTGACGTCAGGCCGTCATTACCGGCGGCAGTCAGGGGCTGGGCAGGGGCGGCACCCGGTGCCGGCACCAAAGGCCCTGGGGCAGCGGCTCCGGTGCCGGCCTCGCTGATTTCGGCCTGCTGCAGAGCAACAGCGAAAGCTCCAGGTCCGCTGTCGCCGACACTGTCGCCGCCTGCGGCCTGCAGTGATACCGCAGACGCAGGGGATATGGCGGTGATGATGTCCATGGTGNGGCGCGAGCGGCCAGCCAGTTCATCGGTACGCCTCTGTTCGGCGCGCCCGGCAAGCAGCCGGCCCTGCTCCACACGGCGGGCCAGCAGCGTTTGCAGGGCATTGACCTTGCGCCAGGCCTGCCGCCAGGTGTCCTGGTGTTGGGCCAGTTGGGCGCGGTGGCGGTTCAAGTTGCCCTCTGCCCGCTCGATGGCCCCTTCCAGCGACTTGAGGAAGCCGCGGTAGTTGGCCAGCGTAGAGGGGCTCATGCCGGCACCGGCCAACTCCTGCTGCAGGCCTTGGCGATACTCGCGCTGATACTGGTCCAACAGGCGCAGCTGTTCGGTCATCTGCTGCTCTGCGCGGCGGCTCTGGGCCAGCGCATTGGCCGCGGTCTCGCGGCTGCGCTCGGTGAGTTCGATGAGCAGCTGGAGTGACTCATGGGCCATGGGTGCATGCCTGCCTTAGCGTGGTTGCGGTCATTTGCCGGGGAACAGCAAGTTGAGCCCGGCAAGCGTGTCTTGCATCGATGTACGCTCGTGGGTCTGCTGCTGCAGGAAGCGTTCGATGTGCGGATACAACGCCACGGCGCGGTCGAGCTGGGCATCGTGGCCCGGCGCATAGGCGCCCACGCTGATCAGGTCGCGATTGCGCTGGTAACGCGACACGGCCTGCTTGAGCTTCTGTGCCTTGCGCTGCTGAGATTCACTGACGATCGCGCTCATCGCACGGCTGATCGACGCTTCGATATCGATCGCAGGGTAATGGCCGCTCTCGGCCAACTGGCGCGACAGCACCAGGTGACCATCCAGAATCGCCCGCGCCGAATCGGCAATCGGGTCCTGCTGATCGTCGCCCTCGCTGAGCACCGTGTAGAACGCGGTAATCGAGCCACCACCGCGTGGCCCGTTACCGGCACGCTCAACCAGTTTGGGCAGTTTGGCGAACACCGAAGGCGGGTAACCTTTGGTCGCCGGCGGTTCACCGAGCGCCAGGGCGATTTCGCGCTGGGCCATGGCGTAGCGGGTCAGCGAATCCATGATCAACAGTACATCCTTGCCCTGGTCGCGGAAATCTTCCGCCAGGCGGGTCGCATACAGTGCCCCCTGCAAACGTTGCAGCGGCGAAGCATCGGCCGGCGCCGCCACCACCACCGAGCGGCGCAGCCCGTCTTCGCCGAGAATGTTGTCGATGAAATCCTGCACTTCACGGCCACGCTCACCGATCAGCCCGACCACCACCACATCGGCCTGGGTGTAGCGCGCCATCATGCCCAGCAACACCGATTTACCTACCCCGGACCCGGCGAACAGCCCCAGGCGCTGCCCCCGGCCGACGCTTAGCAGGGCATTGATGGCGCGAATACCGACATCGATCTGCCGATCGATCGGCGCGCGTTGCAGTGGGTTGATCGGCTGGCCATGCAGGCTGGCGCGCTGCGTGCTTTGCAGCGCCCCTTTGCCGTCCAGTGGGTTACCGCTGCTATCGAGCACTCGCCCGAGCAACGCCATGCCCAACGGCACCGGGCGCACGCCATCGCTGGCCCCCGGCTCATCGGCCAGGGCGAAGAACCGGGCGCCCGACTGCAACCCGTGAATTTCTTCAAGCGGCATCAAGTACAGCACTTCCCCGGCAAAGCCGATCACCTCGGCCTCGGCATAGTCGGCAGCCACCCCACCCCTGGCCGGGCTCAGTTCGATACGACAGCCAGCCCCCAGCGGCAGGCGCAAGCCAACTGCTTCCAGGACGATGCCGGTGGCACGAACGATGCGACCGCTGCGGCGGTAATCTGGCACCCGCAGCGCGTCACCGGCCAAGGCCTCGAGCCCTCGGCCCCAACGCTGCAAGTGGGGGTTGTCGGTTTTCACGATGATGCGCCCGGCGCCACGCTGATCGAATCGAGCAGCCATTGGCCGTTGCGCTCGAACAGGTCCCTGCGGGTCTGGCAGGTGGCATCCAGCTCTCCTGTCGCGCTCGATACACGGCAACCACCCGGCAGCACCGAACGATCCTCCTGCATACTCCAGCCAGCGGCATCGAGCTCATCACTCAGGCAGCGCTGCACCCAGGGCAGGTCATCGGGACTGAGGCTGAGTGCCGGCTTGCCGGTAAGCGCGGGTTCACAGGCCAGCATTTCACGCACCAGCACCTGCACCTGTTCGGGCTGTACCGCGAGCGCTTTGCCGGCCAGACGCCCGGCAAGGTCGATTGCCACCTGCCCCAGGCGCGCGGCGACCATGCCATCCACTTCGCGCATCGCTTCGTCGAAGCTCAGGCACAAAGCCCGCAGAGGCTCGAGCACGTCTTTGGCCTGCTGGCGCAGCTCCTCGGCGGCCGCTGCCCTGCCCTCGGCCAGCCCCTGGGCATAACCCAGTTCCTTGCCCTCGGCATGGCCCGCCTGCTGTGCGTCGGCCAGTGTCCGCTCACGCAGCTGCTGCAACGCCAGCCGCTGCTCGACGGCCCGCCTGCGCGCCTGCTCACGGCGGGCGGCGGCGGGCTCGCCACTGGGCGGCTCGTCATTGCCCAGCGGCGCCATCTGCCATGGCTGCCAGTGCCCTTGTGGCATCGGCTCAGACATAAGCGTCGTCACCCCGTGCGGTCACCATGTCGCCGGTTTCGGAAAGGCGCCGTACGACCTGCAAGATCGACTTCTGCTCTGTTTCGATCTGCGACATGCGAATCGGGCCACGGGCCTCCATGTCCTCAAGGAACAATGTTGACGCACGTTGCGACATGTTGCGCATGAAACGGTCGAGCAGCGGCGCCGACGCTCCTTTGAGCGCAACGGCCAGCGAGTTGCTGTCGATGTTCTGCAGCAATGTCTGGATGCTGCGGTCGTCGACATCGGCGAGGTTCTCGAACAGGAACATCTCGTCGAGGGTCTTCTGCGCCAGGTCGGCACTGTAGTTGCGCAGGTTGTCGATGGCCGAGGACTCCTGGCTGGAGGCCATCAGGTTGAGGATCTCGGCCGCCGCCTTCACCCCGCCCATCTTGCTGCGCTTGAGGCTCTGACCATCGAGCATGCCACCCAGTACCTCGGTCAGTTCGTGCAGCGCCACCGGCTGTACGCCACTGAAGGTGGCGATGCGCAGGATGATGTCATTGCGCAGCCGCTCGGTCAGCAGTTGAAGAATCGCAGAGGCCTGGTGGCGCTCCAGATGCACAAGGATGGTGGCGACGATCTGCGGATGCTCGTCGCGGATCATCTCCGCCACCATCTGCGCCTCCATCAGGTTGAGCTTGTCGATACCCGAGACGGTATTGGAGGTTTCCAGGATATCGTCGATCAGGCTGGCGGCACGCTCGCTGCCCAAGGCCTTGGTGAGCACTGCGCGGATATGGTCGCTGCTCTGGATATTGATGGCCGCGTACTGCTCGGTCTCGTCCATGAAATCCGCCAGCACCTGGCGCATTTCCTCATGGGATACCTGGCTCAGCCCCGCCATTTCGCGGCTGATGTTCTCTACCTCCAGCCCTGGAAGAAACTTGAACACCTCGGCCGCACTGTCGGCATCCAGCGATAGCAGCAAGATGGCGCTGCGCCGGGCCCCACTGATCTTGTTAGTCATTGTTCTTCATCCAACCGCGCACGATCATGGCGACCAGGCGCGGATCTTCGCTGGCAAGCCGCTTCAGGCTCTCCATGTTCTGTTCATAAAGCGCCGACTTGCGAGGCAGCGCCGGGCGCGCGAGGCCGTCATTGCCGGTGATCAAGGCGTCAGCTGGGGATTTTGCCGGCATCAGGTCCAAGTCATCCTCGGACAAGTCCATCAGGTGCTTGCGCTGTGCTTGCGCGCGCTGCTGCATCGGTTTGATCACCCGTTGCCACAGCACAAAGGCAACGACGGCCACCAGCAAGTAGCGCAGAGCGCTCATTGCCAGGTTGTAGGCCTCGGGGGTACGCCACCACGGCAGCTCCCCTGCTTGTACATCCTCGTCGACGAAGGGGCTGTTGATCACCTGCACGGTATCACCACGGCTTTCGGTAAAGCCCATGGCCTGGCGCACCAGGTCGTTGATGCCGGCCAGCTCCTCCTTGCTCAACGGCTCACTGGTGGGGGCGCCATCTTTGAGTACGGTGCGGTAATTGACCACGACCGCCGCCGCCAGGCGCTGGATGTTGCCCAGGCTCGACTTGACGTGCTCGACATCACGATCGACCTCGTAGTTGACCATGCGCTCGGTTTGCAGCGACTTGCCGGGCTCCCCACCAGTAGCGGCGGTACTGCTGCCGGCTGTCGCATTCGGCTGCGCTGGTGCCGGTGCGGTGGCGCGGGTCGGTGCGGGTGTATTGGGCGGTGAATTGGTCAGTGCGCCAGGCACGCCACGGCCGGCGTCGCTGCCTTGCAGCATGCGCTCGGAGGTCTGCTGACTGCGTACCGAAGCCGCTTTCGATTCCTGGTTGGGCGCGTAGCGTTCGGCCGTGCTCTCGCGGGTCGAGAAGTCCATTTGCGCGACGACCCGCGCATGGACATTACGGCTGCCGAGCAAAGGTGTAAGGATTTCCTCTATTCGGCGCTGGTAGGTGCGCTCTACTTCGCCCACATAGTCCAGTTTGGCATCGTCAAGCCCGTCACTGGAATGGCTGCGCGACAGCAAACGGCCGTTCTGGTCGACCACCGTCACGCCATCCACTGCCAGCTCGGGCACGCTGGACGTCACCAGGTGAATGATTGCGCTGACCTGCCCCTGGCCCAGTTCACGGCCAGGCTGCAGGGCCAGTGCGACCGATGCGCGGGCGGCTTCGCGGTCACGGGCGAACACCGAGTCCTTGGCCATCACCAAATGTACTCGAGCATGGGCCACCGGCCCGAGGGATTCGATGGTACGCGCCAGCTCACCTTCCAGCCCACGCTGGTAATTGAGGTGTTCGGCAAACTGGCTGATGCCAAAAGCTTGCTTGTCCAGCAGCTCGAAGCCAACACTGCCCGCTTTTGGCAGGCCTTGCTCGGCCAGTTGCAGGCGCAGTGCATTCATCCGTTCGGCGGGCACCATGATGGTATGCCCACCCTCGCCCAGCCGGTAAGGCACGCCGCGCTTGTCCAGTTCACCAATGACCTGGCCACCATCAGCCTCACCCAGGTTGGAGAACAGCACCCGGTACTCCGGCTCCTGCGCCCACAGCAGCAGCCCGACCAGTAGCGTCACAGCTGCGGCGCCGGCCAGCATCAGCGGCAGCAGTGGCCGGCCACGCAGCACCGCGGTCAACGCATCCAGGGAACGGACCGGCGTGGCGATCGGCAGGTTTTTTTTCGTGCCCTTGGCCTGGGCAGCAGTTGTCACGAACACCTCGAAGCTGGGGTTCTGGCCGGAAAGAGGGGCATTACAGAGTCCGCTGGCAGTGGTAATCGACCCGCGGTCCGTCGGCCGGTTGGCAAAGGGGTCCAGGCGGGATTGGCTCAGCGTCATTGTCGCCAGGCTGCTCGCCGGCAAAGGGCAGAAAAGCCCGTAGTTTTACGGTCAATTGGGCCGATTCCTACAGACTCAGGCTTGCTAACCTGCCGCGTATTCGCCAGCCACGAGCCACTGCGCCATGACCACTCAAGCCCTTGCCGATGCCTTGCAACAGTTGAGCAGCCTCGCCGAACAGGCGCAGGGCGGTAGCGCCAACAGGCTGAGCCAGGCCGCCGGGAGCTTTGCTGGCGAGCTGCAGGCCTCACTGCAGCGCATCAACCAGCTGCAACAAACCGCGAGCAGCCGGACCAATGCGTTTCAGGCGGGCAGCAGCGAAGTGTCACTGGTCGATGTAATGGCCGACTCGCAGAAGGCCAGCGTCGCCTTCCAGATGGGCGTCCAGGTGCGCAATCGCCTGCTCACTGCCTATAAGGATGTGATGGCCATGCAGGTTTGAGACATGCGTCACACATTTTTAGGGTAATGCCTTAAAGACGCAGTCATCGCTTGCCGATGTTGCGCCCAGACGCGCACATCAGGACGGACCAGCACATGACCACCACCACCAGCTCCACAGCAAGCATTACCAGCCTCGGCGTAGGGTCGGGGCTTGATCTGGAAAGCATCCTGGAGAGCCTGGAGGAATCGAAGACCACAAGCCTGCTGGACCCGATCACCGCTCAGGAAGAGTCTGTCGAAGCCGAAATCTCGGCCTATGGCACCTTGACCAGCGCACTCGACACGCTGCAGTCAGCCGCCGAAGCACTGGCCGACGCCAGCCTGTACGAGTCTCTGAGCACCAGCATTTCGGGCAGCGGCGTGGCGGTGACCACCAGCAGCGAGGCTGTGGCCGGCACCTACAGCATCGAGGTGACCCAGCTTGCCCAAGCCCAAAGCCTGGCAACCGATGGCATCAGCGATACGACCACGACCCTGGGCACTGGAACGCTGACATTGCAGGCGGGCAGCAATGATGCAGTGTCCATCACCCTGGACAGCAGCAACAACACCCTGGAAGGCCTGCGCGATGCCATCAATGATGCCGACGCCGGCATCACCGCGACCATCGTCAGCGACGGCAGCGACAGCCCCTACCGCCTGGTGCTGACGTCCGACAGCACCGGCACCGAAGCGGCCATGACAGTCAGCTACAGCAGCAGCGACAGCAGTGACCTGGCCGCCTCCCTGTTCGGCTATGCCGACGGCACGGGCAACATGACCGAGACGGTGGCGGCACAGGATGCCGAACTCACCATCAACGGCATCGCCATCACCAGCCAGAGCAACACGGTGGAAGAAGCCCTGCAGGGCGTCACACTGACCCTGAGCGACACCGGCAGCTCACAGACACTGACCATCACCCGCGATACCGACTCGATCGAAAGCGCCATCACCGCATTCGTCGATGCCTACAACGACTTCGTCACCACGGTGGACGAACTTACCGCCTATGACGCCGACGCCGGCACCAGTGGCGAGCTGCTGGGCGACTCCACCACCCGTCGTATCAGCACGGAGCTGGCCAGCGACATCTACACGCAGATTGGCAGCGGCACGTTCAGCTACCTCTCGCAGCTGGGTATTGCCCTGGAATCGGACGGCACGCTGTCGATCGATGAAGACACGCTGGCAAGCGCCCTGGAGGACAACATCGACGCGGTGTCCGAATTTTTCATCGGCAGCGATGGCAGCTCAGGCTTCATCACCCGCATGACCGAAGACCTGGACAACTACCTGGATGAAGACACCGGCCTGATCCCGGCCAAGACAGACAGCCTGGACAACAAGCTCGATCAACTCGAAGAACGCTACGACGAAAAGCAGGCGCTGATCGATTCCGAAATGGAGCGCTGGCGCGAACAGTTCACCGAGCTGGATACGCTGATCTCCACGCTGAACTCCACCGCCGATTACCTCACCGAACAATTCGAGGCTCTCAACAGTGATTAATGTGTCAACGACGGAGCATGCAGGATGATGTCATCACACGATGCCAGCGCCTATGCCAGGGTCGGCCTGGAAAGCGCAATCCTGGCCGCTTCGCCGCATCAGCGCATCAGCCTGCTGTTCGACCAGTACCAGGCGGCGCTGCGCCTGGCGAAACTGCACATGCAGGCGGGCAACACACCCGAAAAGGGCAAGGCGATCACCCGGGCGATCAACATCGTCACCCGCGGCCTGCGCGCTTCGCTGGACCTGGAGCAAGGCGGCAGCATCGCCCGGCAACTGGACGAACTCTATGACTTCGTTGTGCGCCTGCTGTTACGCGCCAACCTTGAAAACAACGAAGAATCGCTCAATGCCGCCGCCAATTTGCTGGGCACTATCGCCTCGGCCTGGACCGCGATCGGCCCGCAAACCGAGGATTAACGGTAGTTATGCTGCAAGCACAAGTTATCGCTGCCTACGAAGGGCTGCTTGAGCAATCGCGACGCATGCTGACGTGCGCGGAAAATGCCGATTGGGACGGTATTTTCGCACTAAAGTCGCAGGGCCTTATTGATGCCGCCAGCCTGCGCCGCGCCGAAAGTCAGGCCGAACTCGATGAGGCCGGGCAACTGCGCAAACTTGAACTAATCACTGAAATAGTGGCGCTGGACAGCCAAGTAAGCCGCTTTCTACAAGCCCGGCAGAACCACCTTGGCGAACTCATGCAAGTGGGCCGGCAAAAGAACGATCTTGATAATGCGTACCGCGTCACAGGCGGCAAGGTGCTATCGTTGAGCCATCGCTTGTGCCAGTAGGTACATTCCGCCATCATAAGCAAGCTAACTAATGCAACATTCTGGTGTAAAAATCAGTGCCTTCAAGAGCACGAAAAATAACCGGGAAAAAGTCTGCCCCTTTCTGTTATCGGTCGACACGCTTGATAGTTTAGGAAAAATTTCTCGATGCTCCCAAACGGAGCACACCACTGCTCAACACATTGATAAGCCGAAAAAACCAGGCCACCCAAACGCTCGCACCAACGGCTTCGAACGTGTTCGGGCCCGCACCAGGCGTGGTTGGCAAAAAGGTTTTACGGGGTATCGGGGCGTAGCAACTTTTGAAGGAGGGGAGAACGGTGCCGCACACCAATAGCTACCTTGCAGACATTCAGGAACTCAACCTTTCCTATCTGCTGCTGGCGCAGAACATGTTGCGCAAAGATCGTGAAGTCGCGATCTTTCGCCTGAAACTCAGCGAGAACATGGCGGACTTGCTGACCGGGCTGAGCAGCAAACAGATGACCCAACTGTCAAGGATCAACCAACTGATCTGCCGGCCCATCTTCGAAGAAGCCGATCGTATTTCGAAGGCACTGGAAAACTCACGCGAACTGGGCATGGTTGAAATCCACACTTCCCTGCTGATGGCGGCTGCCGACCGTTCAGATGGCATGCACAGCAGCGGCGTCTGAGCCATGTCGGAGAAAAGTCTGGTCACCGAGATGCAGCAGGTACAGCTGGCCATCGAGCTGATCCAACTGGGGGCTCGCCTGCAGGTGGTAGAGACGGAAACGTCGCTCACCCGCGGGCGGCTCATCCGGCTGTACAAGGAAGTACGTGGAGCCCCGCCGCCCAAAGGCATGCTGCCTTTTTCAACAGACTGGTTCGTGACCTGGCTGCCGAACATCCATTCCTCGCTGTTCTACAACATCTACCGCAGCATGCTGGAGATAGGCGGCCACCGGATCGATGCCTTCATCAAGGCCTACCGGCTGTACATGGAACATGCCAGCGATACCGACGGCGAGCGGGTGCTGGGGCTGACCCGCGCCTGGACGCTGGTGCGCTTCGTCGAGAACGGCATGCTTGAGCAGATTCGTTGTTCCTGCTGCTCAGGGGCGTTCATCACCCACTCCTATTCACCGACGCAGAACTATGTCTGTGGCATCTGCCAGCCACCCTCGCGTGCAGGCAAGACCTTGAAACGCCGCGAGGTCGAGCCCGATACCCTCGATAACCTGCGCCCGGCCAGCCAGCGCTGACCGGGCTTTACCCCTTCCCAGACAAGTTCTTTCAAGTCACCTCTCGTCGTTGCCGATCTTCAGCGAACATTCACTGGAAGCTGAGGAGCGGCGACGTGCTCATTTTTTTAGGTCTATTCGTGGCACTGGCCTCGTCACTGGGTGGCTTCGTGCTGTCCGGTGGCAGCCTGGGGCCGCTGTACCAACCCACCGAGCTGCTGATGATCGTCGGCGCCGCGCTGGGCGCCTTCATCGCCGCCAACAACGGCAAGGCCATCCGCGCCACCTTCGGCGCGATCTCGACATTCAAGCGCAGCACCGGCTACGACAAGGCGTTCTACCTGGACCTGCTGGGCATGCTGTACAACCTGCTCAACAAGGCGCGCAGAGAGAGCCTGCTGGCCATCGAGCGGGACATCGACGACCCGCAGCAGAGCCCAGTGTTTTCCCAGTATCCACAACTGCTGAATGACCCGTTGCTGCTGAACTTTGTCGTCGACTACCTGCGTCTGCTCATCAGCCTGTCACTGCAGGCCCACGAACTCGATGAGCTGATGCAGCACGAGATCGAGGAATTCGAGAACGAGGCCCATCTGCCCGCCGATGCGTTGTACAAGATCAGTGACGGTTTACCCGCCTTCGGCATCGTTGCCGCCGTGCTCGGGGTGGTCAAGGCCCTGAGCGCTGTGAACGTGGGCCCCGACATGATGGGGCAGATGATCGCCCACGCCCTGGTAGGCACCTTCCTCGGCATCTACCTGGCCTACGGCGTCGTCGCGCCGCTGGCCAGCCGCATCGAACGGCAAACGGCCGAGTCCACCAAGATGCTGCACTGCCTGCGCGTGACCTTGCTGGCCCATGTGAAGGGCATTCCCCCGCAACTGTCGGTGGAGTTCGGGCGCAAGGCCTTGCACAGCGAGGAAAGGCCCAGTGCCGATGAGCTGGAGAACCATGTGCGAGGGGGGATCGGGCAGCCGAGCCCGGCAACGGCATGAGTGACCAGCCGATCATCATCCGGCGCAGGAAAAAGGCGGCCAGGGGGCACCATGGCGGTGCCTGGAAGATCGCTTTCGCCGACTTCATGACCGCATTGATGGCGCTGTTCCTGGTGCTTTGGGTGCTCTCCAACGCCGGCAAAGGCGACAAGGACGCCATCGCCCAATACTTCAGCACGCCTTTGCTGGTAGCCCTGAGCAAGGGAGACAAGAATTCCGCCAGCACCAGCGCCATACCCGGCGGCGGTACCGACGCCAGCCTGTCCGAGGGTGAAATGGCTCGCAAGGCGAGGCGCCCAACCCGCCTGTCGAGCGAGGAGCGGCGCCACCTTCAGGCCCTCAAACAGCGGCTGGAAGATGCCGTGGAGCGTGACCCCAAGCTGCGCGACCTGAAACAGCAGATCGCCATCGAGCTAAGCCCGGAAGGCCTGCGCGTGCAACTGCTCGATACCGACAAGAGGCCCATGTTCGAGCTGGGCAGTGCAAGGGTAGCGCCCTACATGAGCCAGCTGTTGCGCACGTTCGCACCGGTGCTCAATGAGTTGCGCAACCGCATCCAGATCAGTGGCCACACCGACAGCCATCCCTATCCGGGGGGCGAGGCCACCTACAGCAACTGGGACCTGTCTGCTGACCGCGCCAAAGCCTCCCGCCAAGAGCTGGTGGCCGGTGGCCTGGACCCGGACAAACTGCTGCGGGTTTCCGGCATGTCCGACCGTATCCGCTTTCCCGGCGCGGGCCCGTTCGACGCGACCAACCGGCGAATCGAGATCATCGTGCTCGACAGCCAGGTCGCGAAGCGCATCCTCAACCAGGACGAATTCGGCACCCAGCCGCTGCCCCCCGAGCAGCCTGGACAAACGCCACAATAGCGGGGCATTCAGGCGGCTTTTCGCGGGATGAGCGTGCCTGGCAGTTGCACACAATAGCGCCCCCTTCCCCGCCCGGGTGCGTGCAGCTGCCTGGAGAACCATGGCCGAAACCAGCAGAGAAGACCGGACGGAAGCGGCAACGCCACGCCGCATCGAAAAAGCCCGGGAAGAAGGGCAGATCGCCCGCTCCCGCGAGCTGAGCACGTTCATCATGCTGCTGGCGGGCATAGGTGGGCTGTGGAGCATGGGCGGGCACCTGTACGACCGTCTTGGCGGCATCGTCGAACAGGCACTGCTGTTCGATCGCGCGCAACTGTTCGACCCCGCGCGCATGCTCAGCACCTTTACTGCGCTTGGTGGCGCCGCCCTGCTCGCCTTGGTGCCCTTCTTCGCCCTGATGCTGATCGCCGCCGTGGCGGCACCTACCCTGCTCGGCGGGCTGGTCATCACCCTGGCAGCAGCGCGCCCCCGCTTTTCTCGCCTCAACCCCGTGAGCGGCCTGGCACGGCTGTTTTCCGTGCAGGTGCTGGTAGAGCTGGCCAAGGCCATTGCCAAGGCGGCACTGATCGGGACCGTGCTGTACCTGTTTCTCGATGCCCATATCGGCCAGTTGCTGGGCCTGCCAAAACTGCCACCGCAGCAGGCGCTGGTGACGCTCATGGCATTGACTGCCAAAGCCTGTGCAACCTGCGTGGCCGCACTGATCCTGGTGGTGGGTATCGACACGCCTTATCAGTTGTGGACGTACGCGAAAAACCTGCGCATGTCCAAGGAAGAGGTGCGCCAGGAGCACCGCAATGCCGACGGCGACCCCCACGTAAAGGCACGGATACGCCGCCTGCAACAGGCCCGCGCGCGCAGGCGCATGATGAGCAAGGTGCCCAAGGCCGATGTAATCGTCACCAACCCCAGCCATTTCGCGGTGGCCCTGAGCTACCGCAAGGATAAGGACGCCGCCCCGCGGGTAATCGCCAAAGGCGCAGATGCCGTGGCATTGCGCATTCGCGAACTCGCCCAGGATCACGACCTGCCCATCCTCGAGGCACCGCCGCTGGCACGCGCCCTTTACTTCCACGTGGATCTGGACAAGCAGATCCCTGCCGAACTGTACACCGTTGTCGCTGAGGTGGTGGCCTGGGCCATCCGCCTCAAACGCGTCAGTGAACAGGGCGGCCTCACGCCACCCGTTCCGGTCAACCTCGACGTTCCCGAGGGCATGGACAAGCCAGGACGACGCCCCCACTCACCCGAGGACCCACAGACCCCATGAAAGGCCTGACCGCCCTGCTCCGTCGCGACAACTGGCCCGTCGGCGCCGAACTGAAGATCATGACCGGCCCGATACTGATCGTGCTCATCTTGTCGATGATGATCCTGCCGCTGCCCAGCTTCATTCTCGACCTGCTGTTCACCTTCAACATCGCACTGGCCATCATGGTGCTCATCGTCAGCATGCTCACCGAGAAACCACTGGATTTCTCATCGTTCCCCTCGGTGCTGCTGTTCACCACCTTGCTGCGCCTGTCGCTGAACGTAGCCTCGACCCGGATCATCCTGATGCACGGGCATACCGGCACCGATGCCGCTGGCAAGGTCATCGAGGCCTTCGGCGAGTTTCTGGTGGGCGGCAACTTTGCCGTGGGCCTGGCACTGTTCATGATTCTGGTCACCATCAACTTCATGGTGATCACCAAGGGTGCCGGACGTATTGCCGAAGTCGGCGCGCGCTTCACCCTGGACTCGATGCCCGGCAAGCAGATGGCGATCGACGCCGACCTCAACGCCGGGCTCATCGGCGAGCCGGAGGCCCGCAAGCGCCGCCGGGAAGTAGCCCAGGAAGCGGACTTCTTCGGCTCCATGGACGGTGCCAGCAAGTTCGTGCGTGGCGACGCCGTGGCAGGCCTGGTGATCATGGGCGTGTGCGTCGTCGGTGGCCTGGCCATCGGCCTGCTGCAACACGACATGAGCTTCGCCGACGCGGCGCACACCTACACCATGCTCACCATCGGTGACGGCCTGGTAGCGCAGATTCCTGGCCTGGT
Source organism: Pseudomonas sp. SG-MS2 (assembly GCF_009933855.1). NCBI lineage: Bacteria > Pseudomonadati > Pseudomonadota > Gammaproteobacteria > Pseudomonadales > Pseudomonadaceae > Pseudomonas > Pseudomonas sp. SG-MS2. The sequence goes on from NZ_MOMO01000268.1 coordinate 25,965, forward strand.
GATCTCCATCGCCGCCGGTGTAATGGTCTCGCGGGTGAACACCGAAGAAGACGTCAGCCGGCAGATGATCGGCCAGCTGTTCAGCCGGCCGAAAATGCTGATGATGACGGCCGGGGTGATGGGCTTGCTGGGCCTGGTGCCCGGCATGCCCAACCTGGTATTCCTGCTGCTGACCGCACTGCTGGGCGGCCTGGGCTGGTGGCTCTCGCGGGAGGCGCAGCAGGCTGAGCAGACGCCAGCGCAGGCCGCCTTGCCAAAGCCCGCGGCACAGAACAGCGAGGCGAGCTGGGATGACGTGAAGCTGGTCGATACCCTGAGCCTGCGTGTGGGCCACCGCCTGATTACGCTGGTTGATGTGCGCCAGCAGGGTGAGTTGAGCACCCGTATCAAGAGCCTGCGCAAGAAGTTCGCTCAGGATGTGGGTTTTCTGCCACCGGTGGTCCATGTGCGCGACAGCCTCGAGCTTTCGCCCAACACCTACATCATCAGCCTCAAGGGTGTGGAAGTCGGGCGTGGCGAGATCTACCCGGGTAAATGGCTGGCGATCAACCCCGGCAAGGTTACCGGCCAGCTCGAGGGTAAAGAGGGAGTGGACCCGGCCTTTGGCCTGCCGGCGATCTGGATCGACCAGAACCTGCGCGAACACGGGCAGATCTACGGCTATACCGTGGTCGATGCCAGCACCGTGGCAGCCACCCACCTCAACCACCTGCTGCATCAGCACGCCAAGGACATGCTTGGCCGCAGCGAGGTGCAGAAGATGCTGGACAAGCTGGGCGGCGACGGCAAAGGGCTGGTCGAGGAAGTGGTACCCAAGCTGCTGACCCTGACCCAACTGCAGCGGATATTGCAAAACCTCTTGGAAGAGAACGTCCCCATCCGTGACCTGCGTACCATCCTCGACACACTCGCCGAGCACGCAGGTGCACAGCAGCCAGCGGATATCCAGGAGCTGACCGCGCTGGTGCGCGTCGCCCTCGGCCGCTCCATCGTCAACCAGTACTACGCAAACAAGCCCGAGCTGCGCGTCATGGGCCTGGACTTCAACCTGGAGCAGGTGGTGATGCAGGCGGTCGGCAACGGCGGCTCACTGGAGCCGAGCCTGGCAGACACCCTGATGAAAGAAACCTCCCTGGCGCTCAAACGCCAGGAGCTGGCCAATGACCCTGCCGTGCTGGTGGTGCCCAACCGCTTGCGCCTGGTGTTGTCGCGCTTCCTGCGCCGGCGCCTGCGCCAGCTGACGGTCATCGCCCTGAGCGAAGTGCCCGATGACCGCACACTGCGGATCACCAGCATCATCGGCGCACCTGCCACGTAACCCACCGCTAAGGGGCGAATAGCCCTGCATGCATGGGGTTGTTCCGGGCTTAGCTGCCCGGACGCAGCACCGATAATCCTGAACCTACCCCTTGGGCAGCGCGCAGTCTGCGAACGGCGCGGATGCCTGACCGCCACACTTGTTCTGCACAGGCACGCACGATGTATACGGCACAAGGCAAGATGCACCAGCATGAGCTGCTTCAGCAGTACTTGCCCTTGGTCAAACGGCATGCACTGAACCTCAAGACCAAGCTGCCGCCCGGCTTCGATCTGGAGGACCTTATTCAGGCAGGCAGTATCGGCTTGCTCGATGCCTTGACCCGCTACGACCAGGAACTGGGCATTCCTTTCGGCACCTTTGCCGCCCACCGCATTCGCGGGGCGATGATCGACGAGTTGCGCACGCGTGACTGGGCACCGCGCAGGGTCAGGCGCCAGGCCCGCCTGATGGAAGAAACCGTCTACCGGCTGGAGCACAGCCTCGGCCGCGCCCCCACTGAACGCGAGATTGCATCGGCCATGGGCATGGCCTTGGCCGAGTACCAGCAGCTGCTGGCAGACATCAACGGCAGCCACATGCTGCCCATCGACCAGGTCAGCGATGACTACCTGGCAAGCCACGAGCCACAGGGCTCCAACCCCCTCAATGCATTGCTCGAAGAGAGCAATCGCACCGGCCTGATCCGCGCCATCGACAACCTGCCCGAGCGGGAACGGCTGCTGATGGTCCTGTATTACCAGCAGAAGCTGAACATGCGCGAGATAGGCCTGGTGCTGGATATCAGCGAGTCGCGGGTCTGCCAGCTGCACAGCCTGGCCATCACACGGCTGCAAGCAACGCTGGTGGGCTGAGCCCGCCCCACACGGTAGGAACGCCATGAAGATCAGTGTGTTTGGTTCAGGGTATGTGGGGCTGGTGGCAAGCGCTTGCCTGGCCGATGTGGGCCACGACGTAACGTGCATGGACATCGACCCGCAACGCATCGCGCGTCTCAATGCCGGCGAGGTGCCCATCCATGAGCCCGGCCTGGGCCTGCTGATCGAAGCCAACCTGCGCGCCCAGCGCCTGCACTTCTGCACCGATGCTGCCCAGGCCATCGCCTTCGCCCAGGTGCTGTTCATCGCCGTGGGCACGCCGCCCGATGAAGACGGTGCGGCCGACCTTCAGTATGTCCTGGCTGTTGCCAGGGGCATTGGTCGCCACATGGAGGGCTACAAGGTGGTGGTGGGCAAGTCCACCGTGCCCGTTGGTACAGGCGAGAAGGTCCAAGCCACCATCAAGGCCGAACTGGCCGCTCGCGGCCTGGCGATACCCTTCGATGTGTGCTCCAACCCGGAGTTTCTCAAGGAAGGGGCCGCCATCGAAGACTTTACCCGTGGCGCCCGCATCGTCGTGGGGACGGGCTCCGAGCAGGTCAAGCGCCTGATGCGTGAATGCTACGCCCCCTACAACCGCCACCACGACAAGCTGATGTTCATGAGCCTGCGGGCTGCGGAGCTGACCAAATACGCCGCCAACGCCATGCTGGCGACCAAGATCAGCTTCATGAACGAGATGGCCAACCTGGCAGAGCACCTGCGGGTCGATATCGAAGAGGTTCGTCACGGTATCGGCAGCGACCCGCGCATCGGTTACGACTTCATCTACCCGGGCTGCGGCTACGGCGGTTCGTGCTTTCCGAAGGATATCCAGGCGTTGAGCCGCAGTGCCCGCGAGGTCGGCTACGAACCCCAGTTGCTGAACGCGGTCGAGGCGATCAACCAGCGGCAGAAGGCTTCACTGTTCAGGAAACTGGCGCAGGCCTTGAACGGCGAGCTCGCAGGCAAGACCATCGCCGTGTGGGGCCTTGCCTTCAAACCCGATACCGACGACATGCGGGCAGCCCCCAGCCGCGAACTGATGGAGGCATTGTGGGCCGCCGGTGCGCGGGTGCAGGCCTACGACCCGGAGGCCATGGCCGAATGCCAACGCCTTTACGGCAAGCGTGAGGACCTGCTGCTGGCCGGCGACCGAAAGCAGGCAATCGAAGGCGCCGACGCGCTGGTGATCTGTACCGAGTGGAAGGCGTTTCGCAGCGTCGATTTTCACTGGTTACGCCAGCAGTTGCGCACCGCCGTGGTCATCGACGGGCGCAACCTCTACGACCCCCAGGCCGCCGCCAGCGCCGGCCTGACCTATCGGGCCGTTGGCCGAGGCTGACCGTCCAGGCCCGCCGATTCAGCTGGCGTATGCCACCTCGTTGAAGCTTGCCACCAGCCAGGTCAGCTCATTGCGCGGGATATCTGCCATCGGCTGCAGATCGAAGCGCGCCATACGGCCGATGTACTCAGTTGGCGCCTGTAAGCGCTCGACGACGTGATAGTGCGGGCGGTCCAGGTAGTCATCGAACAGCACGATGGTCGGCTTGCGTACGCGCAGGCAGGCGGTGACGAAGCACGCCACGCGAAAGCGCCCGTCGATCAGGATCACATCTGGTGCCTGGAAGAACGGCTCATCCCATACCCGCAACGGATAACTGTGGAACCGCTTCCAGCCTTCGGCGTTTTTCGGCCGGGCCCAGGCGCCTGTGGCGCCCACGTCAACCGGATAGATGCGCGGCACCGAGGGCAGTGCGGCAGCTTCGATCCAGCGCTGCATCTGTTGCGCCCAGTGCAGGTCATTCTCGACCGATACCACGGTCTTGCCGGGCATTCGGCCGGCAAGGACGGTTGACCCGCCACTGCCATACTCGAGAATCACATTCGCCTTGCTGTAAAGCTTCTCGACGTAGCGCGCAACCTGGGCCGGGAAGGTCAACTGCGGCGCCTGGAAGGGTGCTGGCGCCACGCTTGGCACCGCCGCCGGCGGTGCATCACACGGGGCATGGGGCTTGCCCGGGCCGGGCTGGCAATGGCGCAGGTACTGCTGCGCGACTTCGTCGCCCAGCCCGCGCAACAGGTGCACTGCCACGTCCTTTGCGTCGTAGACCGTGTGCAGCAGGAACGCCAGCTTGCGGCGCTGGTTCTCGCAGAGCGCCGCCATGCGCTCGGCATTGGGCAAGAACAATGCATCGGCACAGACCAGTTGTGACGCGGCCAGGCCGGCACAGCCCTCATCCTGCGCAGCAAACCTGCGGTACTGCTGGTTGTGCAGCCGACAGAGGCTGAAGCCGAGCAATGCCAGGCGCTGCGAGACAGCGGCGATGTCCGGCTGGCCTTCATGGCTCGCAGAGAAGTTGATACGGGCCTGCACCAGCAACGTGTTGGCCAGTGTTCGCGCGCCATGTTCGAGCAGCGCTACGCTGTCGTTGAGGTTGTCGAGCAACAGCCAATCCACCGAGCCCAAGCCCTCGATGGCATCCAGCCGCAGCGACGGCAGCGGCAGACGGGCCAGAACCTGCGAGGGCTGCAGCGGTCCGGGTACAGGCAATGGCTCCAGCGTGGCGCTCAGCGCAGGGTCCAGGCAGGCGCGCAACGTCACCGCACGCCCGTCGCCCAGCGCGGTATTGGGGTAGTAGTGCAACTCCCCCAACTGGGCCAGCTGTTCGGCGTTACCGATGCGGCCGGCCGGGTCGAAGGCGATGGTCGACAGCACGCCCATCCGCTGCAACCCAACGAATCGTGGCGATGCCAGCAACGTGGCGCCATGGTCCAGGGTGACGATACGCCCCTGAAATCGGAAGCTGAAGCCGCCGTCTGCCGTTGGCGCCGCAGGGTGGCAGAGCACAACGGCGTCGTGTTCGCCTTCGAAGAAGGCTTGGCCCTGTTTGTCGAACGTCAACGCGGCGGGTGCCTGGCCGGCGCAATGACGCTGCCAGATGGCCCGTAACGCACTGCTCAAGTGGCTGGCGAAACGCTGGTTGTCGCAGACCGGCGAGTTCATCAATACCCCGCGCAGCAAGCTGCGAATGGTTACAAGGCTGCTCAGGTCACCGGCCAGTCCGGCGGCACGCGCCCTGTACTGCTCCCAATTGCTCACCACCAGCTCGGGCAGGCCGGCATTGACCAAGTGTGTGGCGCTATGGCGCCCCGCGAAGGTAGGGCCAGGCAGGGTGACCACCGGCACGCCCATCAACAGCGCTTCGCAGGTGGTAAGGCCGCCGGAGTAAGGCCATGGGTCCAGCGCAATGTCGACCCGGTTGTAGCTTTCCAGCAGGGCCTTGTGGCCCACCGGCCCCTCCACCTGCAAACGCTCCGGCACAATGCCCTGCGCGCCCAGCACCTCGAGCACATGCTGGCGCAGCTCGGGGTTGGAAAAAGCGCTACCCTTGAGCAACAGGCGCGAATCGGGCACCTCGTGCAACAGCGCAGCCCAGTGCGCCAGCAGCTCATCGTTGATCTTGGTCGGGTTGTTGAAACAGCCGAAGGTGATGAAGCCGTTGGCCAGGGCCGGCAACGGTAGGACATCCGGCGCGTAGGGCGGTGGGTCGTAGCAGATGTAGTCGTCGGGCAGGCGGATCAGCTTTTCGGTGTAGAACGCATCCTCCCCTGGCGGCGACTCGATGGCGTCGCTGAGGAGGTAGTCGATGGCATCCAGCCCGGTGGTGTTGATCAGCCCGCCAACCCACTTCACCAACAGCGGGGCGGGCTGCAACGCCATGCTGCCCATGCGGTTGCCAGCATTGTGGCCACTGAGGTCGATAAGAATGTCGATGCCATCGTCGCGGATTTGCTGCGCCAGGCGCTGATCATCCATGTGCTTGATCGATCGCCAGGCATGCATGCGTGTGCGGATGCGACGGGTGAGGTGGTCGCTGACCTGGCTGCTGCTGTAGGCGAACAGGTGGAACTGATGGCTGGGCAAACGCTCCAGCACTCCGACGATCATGTTGCCTACCGGATGCTGGCGCAGGCCATCGGAAACCAGCCCGATCCGCAGCAGCCGGTCCGGTGCAAGGTCGATCATTTGTGGGCGGGGCGGCACCACGTCAGGCCCGAAACGGGACTGCCACTGCTTGCACACCTCGAAAATGTACTCGCGACTTCTGCGCGGGTCGTAGTGCAACGTGGTCAGGCGGTTGGAGTAAGGCAGCACGTCCCGGCGCCCGGCCAACTCGATGGCGCGGGCGTAATGCTCGTCCGCCAGCGCCAGCTTGCCGATGTCCTTGCACAGGTTGGCCAGGTTGTTCCAATGGCTGTAGTCCTTCGGCTCCCGCCCGACCAGTGCCTCGAACACTGTGATGGCTTCACCGTGGCGGTCGAGCCGGCCGAGGATCAACCCCTTTCGGGCCAGCATGCGGCAGTCGTCAGGCTGCCCCGCCAGCGCTTGCTCGATGTGCTGCAGCGCCTGGGTGAAACGGCCTTTCTCGAAATGCAGCGTGGCCAGCCGGTGATGGGCCGGGGGGAAGTGTGGCGCGTGATCCAGTGCTTGTGCGGCCAAAGTTTCGGCGCGCTCGCTTTCACCCAGCTT